>NZ_JBIAXG010000003.1:0-167412 GCF_042896465.1 Streptomyces sp. NPDC001292 | reverse complement strand
TTTTGGTTCTGGCCCGCGCCCCGCCCCCCACCTAAAAACCTAATATATTTACCCCCCCCCCCCCCCCCCCCCGCGGGGGGGGGGGGGCGGGCGGCCCCCCCCCGACCGGGAACCCGCGGGGGTGATCAGGTCACGTCGTCGTACCCGTTGACCCGGTCCGTCTGCTCGGGCAGGGCGCGGCGGGTGGTGACGGGTTCGACCTCGCCGATGTCCTCGGGGGTGAGGTCGAGTTCGGAGGCCTCGTCGTCCGACGGTCCCAGGGCCGCGAGGCGGTCCTTTCGCCGGTCGTTGAACAGGGCGATGATCACCGCGATGAAGTACAGCGCCCAGATCGGCGCCGCCAGCGCCAGCATCGTCAGGGGGTCGGCGCTCGGCGTGGCCACCGCCGCGAACGCCGTGATGCCGACGACCATGCCGCGCCACCAGCCGAGCATGCGCCGCCCGGAGAGGATGCCGGTGAAGTTGAGCATGACGAGCAGGAGCGGCATCTCGAACGAGAGGCCGAAGACGATCACCATGCGCGAGACGAGGTCGAGCAGGTCGTCCAGCGGCAGCAGGTTGTCGACACCGGAGGGGGTGAAGCCGATCAGCACCTTGGCGGTGGTGGGCAGCACGTTGTAGGCGAGGAAGCCGCCCCCGAGGAAGAGCGGTACGCCCGCGCCGACGAAGGCGTAGGCGTACTTCCGCTCGTGCTTGTGCAGGCCGGGGGCGACGAACGCCCACAGCTGGTAGAGCCAGATCGGCGAGGCCAGCACGACGCCGGCCATCAGCGACACCTTCAGTGCGAGGGTGAAGGGCGCCAGCAGACCGTTGATCGTGAGGTGCGCGCAGGTGGTGCTGCTGCCCGATTTGGCCAGCTCCTCGAAGGACTGCCCACACCCCACCGAGCTCAGTACCGGCCTGGTGATGAAGTTGACGATGTCCTTGTAGAAGAAGGCGGCGACGACCGTCACGACCAGGATCGCCAGAACACCTTTCCCGAGCCGGTTGCGCAGCTCACGGAGGTGATCCGCGAGCGACATCCGCCCCTCGGGGTCCTTCTCCTTCTTGCGGGCAGACTTCAGCAACCCACATCCTCATCTCGTGCAGCGGACCGGAAGGCCTCCGGTCCTCCCGTCAGCGCTGAGTCGTGTCCGTCGGCTCGTTGACCGGGCGTGAGCTGGTCACATCACCGGGCGCGGCCTGGATGGTGCGCTGGGCCTGGGACTGCTGCTCCTCACCGGCCTGAGTCGCCGAACCGGACGCGGTGGTCGACTTCGCCTCGTCCTTCATCGCCTTGGCCTCGCTCTTCAGGATGCGCGCGGACTTGCCGAGCGAGCGCGCCATGTCCGGAAGCTTCTTCGAGCCGAACACCAGGACGATCACCAGAACCAGGAGCACCAGATGCCACGGCTCAAGTGCGTTGCGGAACATAAAGTCTTCACCTTCTCACTGAGGCGGGGCGGCGGGCATGTCCGACCACTCGGACAGGTGTCTGACCATCGTGCTGGCAGCGATCGTAACGCCCGGGGGTGAACGCTGAGCAACCCCCGTGAGTACTCCTGCTGGGCGGCCGGTGCCTCTTACTGCGGGCCACGACCAGCAGCGTACCCGGCCACAGGGCCAGGATGGCAGGGCGAGTCGATCGAAAGCGTACGGCGTTCGGGACTTCCAGGACTTTCCCGGCAGAACTCACCGCGACTCCATCGCCCGGGCGGCGCTCAGGCTCGCCCGCTCCAGTTCCTCGGCGGCCCGGTTGATACGCCGCGTCGACTCCGTGACCTGCCGGCCCAGGCGCTGCGCCTCGACGAAGACCCGGACGGCGAGCACTCCGAGGACGGCCAGCCCCACGAACCCCGCGGCCACCGCCAACATCGCCCAGAACATGACGCCGAGCCTAGAGGGTCGAGTGCAGGCGCAGCGTGCTGACCCCGCCGCCGGTGAGCAGTTCGACGATCCGCTCGCCGGCCGGCTTGCGGACCGCGGCGCCGCAGTCGGGGCAGGTGAAGGAGTAGAAGGTGGTGCGGCTGCTGGCGCCGACGACCAGGCGCAGCGCGCTCGCGGCGAGCTCGAAGCGGCCCCGGCAGTCGGGGCAGCCCGCCCGGAACACCACCGCAGTCACGCTCCGCATCCCGGCGAACGCCGCCGCCACCGACATCTCGCGCACCCCAGCCGTCGCCGACTCGCTCAAAGCCCCTGCTCCTGCCTGTCGTACCGACCGTCGTGAACCACGTCCGCACCCCGGGGCTCTCCCGCCGCCACGGCGTCCGCCGGGGCCCCCGCCCCGTCGTAGGCCGACGCGTACGCCGCCAGGGCCTCACGGGCCGCCTGCCGGGCGCTGTCGGCCAGCTCGCTGGGGGCGACGATCCGGCCGTCCCGGCCCAGGCGCAGCGCCAGCCGCCGGAGGGACGCCGGATCGGGGGTGCGCAGAGTAATACGCAGCCCGCCGTCGGGAAGCTCATCGGCGCTGTCGTGCGGGTAGTACTCGGCGACCCAGCGGCCGCCGGGGCCGACCTCGACGACCACTTCCGGGTCCTCGGCGGCCGGCTGCACCAGGGCCTGCGACAGGTCGCGCAGCTCCATCTCCGGCGGCGCCGAGGGCTCGTCGAGGATCTTGATCTCGGCGACCCGGTCGAGCCGGAAGGTGCGGCGCGCCTCGGAGCGGCGGCACCAGGCCTCCACATAGGTGTGCCCGACGCTGACCAGGCGGATGGGGTCGATCTCGCGCTCGGTGACCTCGTCGCGGGCGGGCGAGTAGTAGCGGATCCACAGCCGGCGGCGCTCGGAGATCGCCCGGTCCACGTCGGCGAAGACCCCGCCCTCGGACTCGAAGGTCACCGACAGCCGGGAGCTGGCCCCGGCGGCCTCGCCGGCCGCGGCCTCCACCTTCGCCGTGGCCCGCAGCAGGGCCTGCCGGTCGCTCTCCCGCAGGCCGGGCAGCGTGGCCACCGCGCGGGCCGCCACCAGCAGCGCGGTCGCCTCGTCGGCGGCCAGCCGCAGCGGCTCGGCCGCCTCCGCCCCGAGCGCGGCGGGGTTGTGCCACCAGATGCGCTCACCGTCGGTGTCGATGTCGAGCAGGTCGCCGCCACGGAAACTCGTACCGCACATGGGCAGTACGTCGAGGTCGGAGACCAGCTCGTCCTCGGTGACACCGAAGGCGCGCGCCACGTCCTCGATCCGGGCGCCGGGGCGCTCCCTGAGATACGTCACCAGGGAGAGCATCCGCCGGGTCTGGTCGATGGCGCTCGTGGGCCTGACCGGTTTGCCTGCCACAGTGTCGCTCCGCTCCCCCTCAGTCCCTGGCCACGGCACGCAGCCGGTCCAGCACGTCCGCCCGCAGCTCGGCCGGCTCCAGGACCACCACGTCCGGCCCGAATTCCACCAGCCAGGCATCCAGCCCGTGCCCGTACGGGATGTCCAACTCGTCCCAGCCGTCTCCGAGTTCCCGCACGGCGGTGGCCTTCGCCCGAAGGGGGTATCCGGCACCGGCGCGCAGCCGGATCCGCGCGGAGCGGTCGGCGCTCTCGCCCGCCCAGCTCGCCACGGTCTCGCGGACGGTGACGACGTCCGGAACCGGCGCGGTGAAGCCGCTGCCCCGGGAGCGGACCCTGCCGGTGATCCTCGAGAGCCGGAAGACCCGTTCGGCGCCGCGGTCGCGGTCGAAGCCGGCCAGGTACCAGTGGCCGCGCCAGCACTCCAGCGCCCACGGCTCGACGTGCCGGGTCGCGGGCTGGGCGGCATTGGCCTTGCGGTAGTCGAAGACCACCGGCCGGCGGTCGCGGCAGGCCAGCATGAGCGGCTCGAAGGCGGCCTCGTGCACCGGGATGCGCGGCTCCAGAGCGCCGTGCGCCTCGTAGGGGTCGACGTCCTCGGGCAGCCCGGCCGCGCGCAGCTTCTGCAGGGCGCCGCTGGCCGCACCGGCCAGCCGGGCCTGCTGCCAGACCTTGGCGGCCAGACCGAGCGCGGCGGCCTCCTCGGCGTCCAGGGTGATGGGCGGCAGCCGGTTGCTGTCCCGGCGGGCCAGGTAGCCGACCTCGCCGTCCAGGCTCTCGACGGTCTCGATGACCAGCCCGAGCTCACGCAGGTCGTCCTTGTCCCGCTCGAACATGCGGTTGAAGGAGTCGTCGGACGCCGCAGTGCCCTTCTCCGGCCCCGAGGCGACGCTCTTGTCGCGGCCGGATGCCACGCCTCTGTCGCGGCCGGAGGCCACGCCTCTGTCGCGGCCGGAGGCCACGCCTCTGTCGCGGCCGGAGGCCTCGACGTAAGCCTCGATGGACTCGCGCAGCTCGCGCTTGCTCAGCGGCCGCCGCGTCCCGAGCAGGCACAGCGCCAGGTTCATCAGCCGCTCGGCCTTGGCAATGGCCATCGACGCCCGTCACCTTCCCTATGGTCCTTACGACCGATGACCGTACCGCCCCGCAGCGTGCGGACAAAAGCCGAGGCCCATGCCCGGGCAGGCATGGGCCTCGGATGATCGGATCCCGCACGGATCCGGTGGGGGACGATCAGACCGCGACCAGGTCGCAGACGAAGATCAGCGTCTCGCCGGGCTTGATCCGGCCGCCCGCGCCGCGGTCGCCGTAGGCGAGGTGCGGCGGAATGGTCAGCTGGCGGCGCCCGCCGACCTTCATGCCCTGCACACCCCGGTCCCAGCCGGCGATGACCTGACCGACGCCCAGTTGGAAGCGGAGCGGCGTACCGCGGTTCCAGGAGGCGTCGAACTCCTCACCGGTGGAGAAGGCCACGCCGACGTAGTGGACGGAGACGGTGTCGCCCGCCTTGGCCACCGGCCCGTCGCCCTCCCAGATCTCCTTGATCTCGAGGTCCGCCGGGGGCTCGCCGCCCGGGAAGTCGATCTCGGGCTTCTCGATGCTCACGTGTTTCTCCTGCTCATCTACGACAAGGCAACCCGCACAGTCTTACATCCCCGCCGGGTGCGCGCCCGCGCCGGGAGACCGTGGCGCGGCGCTACATCGCCGCCAGGATGTCCACCGTGAAGACCAGCACGGAGTCCTTCTTGATGCCGCTGTTGGGGGGCGGGGTGTCGCCGTAGCCCAGGGCCGGCGGGACGACGATCAGGACCCGGCTGCCGACCTTCTTGCCGGCCAGTCCTTCGGCCCAGCCCTTGACGACCTGCTGGAGGGAGAACGAGGTCAGCGCGTTGCGCTTGTACGTCGAGTCGAACTCCTTGCCGTCGTCCCACAGCACGCCCTTGTACTGGACGAGCACGGTGTTCTCCGGCTTGACCGTGGGGCCGTCCCCCTCGATCACGTAGTCGGCCACGAGCTTCTTGGGCGCGGCCGTCTTGGGCACGGTGATGGACGGGGCGGCGCCGTCGGTGTTGGTGCCTACCTTGGGCAGGTCGGCGTTGTCCTGGGCGACCGTCTTGCCCTTGGCCGAGCTCTTGGAGTTGAAGGTGTCCTGAAGGTCGACGACGAACACCAGCGTGTCGGTGCCCTTGATTCCGGCCTGGGCGTTGCCCTGCGTGCCGTATCCCCAGGTGGGCGGCACGGAGAACAGGACGCGGCTGCCCACCTTCTTGCCGGCGAGGGCATAGCGCCAGCCGTCGATGATCGTGCCCTGGGCGAGCTGGATGACCAGGGGGGTCTTGCGGTCGTACGAGTTGTCGAAGAGCTTCGCCGTGTCCCAGATCTGGCCCAGGTAGTGCGCCTGGACGTAGTCGTTCTCCGCGATGGTGCGGCCACCGCCCGCGATCACCGTCTTGACGGCGATGTCCTTCGAGGGGTGACCACTGCCCTTGGCGACGGTCGGCTTCTCACCGAACTTCGTGCCCGCGGTGATCGCCGGCAGCGGCCCGGAGACGACCTTCGGCGAGGGCGCTGCGGACGGCCCGGAGGGCGACGGCGACGTGCTCTCGCTGGCCTTGCTCGAATCGGCCTTGTCGTTGCCGCAGGCGGCCAGGGTGACAAGTCCCGCGGGTACGGAAAGAAGAAGTGAGCGTCGGCGCACGATGGGGGCCTCGTAATCGGTCGATCTTCTGATGGCGTGCGCGCAACTCTACGTCGTGAGCAGGGCGCCGTACGGGGAGCGTACGGCGCCCGTGTGGCGTTCCGGGGGCTTCGAACCAGCATCCGCGTTTCGCCGGGCTCACATTCCGGCGATCAGCTTCTCCACCCGGTCGTCCACCGAACGGAAGGGGTCCTTGCACAACACCGTCCGCTGTGCCTGGTCGTTGAGCTTCAGGTGCACCCAGTCGACGGTGAAGTCCCTGCGCTGTTCCTGCGCCCGCCGGATGAAGTCGCCGCGCAGCCGTGCCCGAGTGGTCTGCGGGGGGACCGACTTGCCTTCGAAGATCTTCAAGTCGTTGCAGATCCGGGCGGCTTGGCCCTTCTTCTCCAGCAGGTAGTACAGGCCACGACGGCGGTGGATGTCGTGGTAGGCGAGGTCTATCTGGGCGACCCGCGGATGCGACATGGTCATGTTGTGCTTGGCCCGGTACCGCTCGATGAGCTTGTACTTCATCACCCAGTCGATCTCGGTGCCGATGCGGTCGAGGTCCTCGGTCTCGATCGCGTCCAGCGTACGGCCCCACAGCTCCAGCACCTGTTCCACCGTGCCGGTGCGGATACCGCGCCGCTCGCAGAAGTCCACGGCCTTCTCGTAGTACTCCCGCTGCACCTCCAGCGCGGAGGCCTCGCGACCGCTGGCCAGGCGCACCTTGCGGCGGCCCGTGATGTCGTGGCTGACCTCACGGATCGCCCGGATCGGGTTCTCCAGGGTCAGGTCGCGCATCACCGTGCCCGCCTCGATCATGCGCAGCACCAGGTCGGTCGCGCCGACCTTGAGCAGCATCGTCGTCTCGGACATGTTGGAGTCGCCCACGATGACGTGCAGCCGCCGGTAGCGCTCCGCGTCCGCGTGCGGCTCGTCGCGGGTGTTGATGATGGGCCGCGAACGGGTGGTCGCCGAGGAGACGCCCTCCCAGATGTGCTCGGCCCGCTGGCTCACGCAGTACACCGCCCCGCGCGGGGTCTGCAGGACCTTGCCCGCCCCGCAGAGCAACTGCCTCGTGACCAGGAACGGGATGAGGATGTCCGCGAGTCGCGAGAACTCTCCGTGCCGTGCCACCAGATAGTTCTCGTGGCAGCCGTAGGAGTTGCCCGCCGAGTCGGTGTTGTTCTTGAAGAGGTAGACGTCGCCCGCGATTCCCTCCTCGTGCAGGCGTCGTTCCGCGTCTACCAGGAGTCCTTCCAGAATGCGCTCGCCGGCCTTGTCGTGGGTGACCAGTTCGATCACATTGTCACACTCGGGTGTCGCGTATTCCGGGTGTGACCCCACGTCGAGATAGAGCCGGGCGCCGTTTCGCAGAAAGACATTGCTGCTGCGGCCCCATGACACGACACGGCGGAAGAGGTACCGCGCCACCTCGTCAGGCGACAGACGGCGCTGTCCCCTGAACGTGCACGTGACGCCGTACTCGTTCTCCAGCCCGAAAATGCGGCGGTCCATGACTGAACATTACGCCCGATCCTCTGCGCTCAAACGGGGTTCGGCAGCACGATTTGGATCATTTTCCGATGAAGCGGCAACCACCGCCCGCCCGGCGGGAGCTGTGAGAACCCGCCCGGTGACCAGCAACACCAGCAGCGACACGGCCCCTGCGGCGCTCGGCACGGCGAAGCCCCACAGCGCGCCGCCCGCCTCGACCACCGGGCCCGCGACACCCGTTCCGACGGACGCGCCCACGGTGAACGTCGTCACCAGCCAGGAGAAGGCCTCCGTCACCGTGCCGGCCGGGGCGTGCCGGTCCACGATGATGAACGCGCAGGCGATGCACGGCGCCAGGAACACCCCGGACAGCGCCGTCAGCGCCACCATGGCCACCGCCCCGGGCATCAGCATCAGCGGCAGGTAACACACCGCCAGAAGAGCCACCAGCAGGCGCAGTCGCCGCTCGGGCACGCCCGCCCACTGGCGCGCGCCGTAGACGGCACCGCCGACCAGCGCGCCGAGTCCCAGCGCGGCCATCAACCAACCGTACACCGCGTCACCGCCGTGGTCGTCGGCGTAGGGCACCGCCGCCACCATGATGGAGCCCATGGCGACACCGACGAAGAGGAACGCGCCGAGCAGCGCCAGCAGACCGGGCGAGCGCAGCGCGCCCAGCCAGTGCGCCTCCCGGGGCGCCGAGCGCCAGGCCCGCGAGGGCGGCGAGACCACCACGGACAGCGCGCCCAGCACCCCGACGGCGTTCAGCACCACCAGTGCCGCCTGCGCCGACCACAGGGAGACGCAGAGGGTCACGAGCAACGGGCCGACGGTGAACATCACTTCCTGCGCCACGGCGTCCATCGCGTACGCCGTGTGCACCTGGTCGTCCCTGCGCAGCACCGAGGGCCACAGCGCCCGCAGGCCTCCCTCCAGCGGCGGGGTGAAGAGCCCGGCGGCCGCCACGGCCGTGTACGCCAGGGCGGGCGGCTGCGTGCCGGTCAGGGCGAAGACCGTCATCGCCAGCGCCGCGGCGAGGGCGGACGGCAGTTGGACGCGGGGCTGCCCGTGCAGGTCCACCAGGCGCCCGAGCAGGGGCTGGCCCACCGCGTTGGCGACGCCGTAGACCGCCGCCAGCGCCCCCGCGAGGCTGTACGTGCCGCCCTCCGCACGGACGAACAGCACGATGGCGATCGCCGCGGTGGCGTTGGGCAGCCGTCCCACGAGCGTGCCGGTCAGCAGCCGGGCGGCGTGCCTCGCCCTGAGGATCTCCAGGTATCCCCCGAATCCCGCGACCATCGGCCCCGCCTTCCGCCGGTTCGCCCGAGGTGCTGGAGCAACCTCCGGTGTTACGTATAACGTCCTCGGTCATACGTACCATGTGCGCTGTTCACCAGTCCAGACGAAGGAGCGTTGCCGCGGTGGCACGAAGCAGCACGCGCCCCACCAGCCGTGACGTCGCGCACGCCGCCGGGGTGTCCCAGGCCGCCGTCTCACTGGTCCTCGGCGACAAGTGGCGCGGCCGGGTGTCGCAGACGACCGCCGAACGGGTGCGCCGGGCCGCCGAGGAACTCGGCTACCGGCCCAACCTCGCCGCCCGCAATCTGCGCCTGGGCCGCACCCGGACCGTGCTCCTGGTCGTCCCCGCGCTGACCACCGAGTTCTTCGCCGGCGTCTACACCGGCGCCGCCCGCGTCGCCGCCGAGCGCGGCTTCGGCGTCGTCCTCTACCCCTCCCCCGAGGGCATCGGCCCGGCCCGGAACCCCTTCGCCTCGGCCCAGGCGGCGCTGGACGGCGTGATCGCCTCCTCCATGGCCGCCGACGCGCTGACGGCGATCCGCGGCGACCAGTTGCCGCTGGTCATGCTGGACAGCGACCCCGCGGGCAGCCTGGGCGCCGCGACCGTCAACCTGGACATCGCCGACGGCGTACGCCAGGTCGCCGAGCACCTGCTCGGGCTCGGCCACCGGCGCTTCCTGCACCTCGCGGCGGACGTGGCGTCCTGGACCTTCGAGGTGCGGGCGAGGGAGCTGGGCACCCGCGTGGGCGCGGTGCCCGGCACCTCGGTGCGCACCGCCCGCGCCCCCATCTCCGTCGAGGACGCCAGGGCCGCCACCGAGGCCGCCCTGAGCGCCCCCGGACCCCGGCCCACGGCGCTGGTCTGCGACGACGACAAGCTCGCCGCCGGCGCCTACAAGGCCCTGCGCCGCCTCGGCCTGCGCGTGCCCGACGACGTCTCCGTAACCGGCCTCGACGACCTCGCCCTCGCCACCGCCATCGACCCCGAGCTCACCACCGTGCGGCTGGACGCCGAGCTGTTCGGTGAGCGGGGCATGCACGCCCTCCTGGCCGTCCTCGAGGGCCGCACTCCCGATGGCGGGGACATTCCCGTGCAACTCGTGGTACGGGGCTCCACGGCGCCGCCCAGGCCCTCCTGAAGCCGTTGAGCCCCCGAAACGCCGGGTGCCCCGGCCTTCCAGCAGGCCGGGGCACCCGGGAACGAGCGACGGAGCGGGACTACTTCTCCTCGGAACCGTCCTCCTCCTCGGCGCTCTCCGCCTCGGTCGCCGCGCCGTCGGCCTCGAGCAGCCGGCCCAGCTGACGGCCCACGATGCGCTTGAACTTGCGCTTCTGCGGACGCGTTCGGTCCAGCACCGCCACCTCCAGGCGCTCGGCGGGGATCTCCCGCTGACTGCCGTTGGTGTCACGGGACAGGGCCTGGACGGCCAGCTTCAGGGCCTCGGCCAGCGACATGCCGTCCCGGTGGCGCTGGTCCAGGTAGCCGCTGATCTGCTCGGCGTTGCCGCCGACCGCGACCGAGCCGTGCTCGTCCACGATCGAGCCGTCGTGCGGCAGCCGGTAGATCTGGTCGCCGTCCGGGGTCTCCCCCACCTCGGCGACCACCAGCTCCACCTCGTACGGCTTCTCCGCCGCGCTGGAGAAGATCGTGCCCAGCGTCTGGGCGTACACGTTCGCCAGGCCGCGGGCGGTCACGTCGTCCCGGTCGTAGGTGTAACCGCGCAGGTCGGCGTAGCGGACACCGCCGATGCGCAGATTCTCGTACTCGTTGTACTTGCCGGCGGCCGCGAACGCGATCCGGTCGTAGATCTCGCTGAACTTGTGCAGCGCGCGGGACGGATTCTCACCGACGAACACGATTCCGTCGGCGTACTGCAGCACGACCAGGCTGCGGCCACGGGCGATGCCCTTGCGGGCGTACTCCGCCCGGTCGGCCATGGCCTGCTGAGGTGAGACATAGAACGGCGTCGACACCGGTTATCCGTCCCTTTCTGTAGAAGTCACGGGATCACCCCGAACAAGAACCGGGCGCCGGCTACAGCAGCGCGGCCCGCGGGCCGTCCGGCTGCTCCAGGCGCCGCTGGAGCACCGAGCGGGCGATCTCCGAGGACTCGTCCTCGGAGAGCCGGCGGAATCCGTCCTCGGTGATCACGGTGACGATCGGATAGATCCGGCGGGCGACATCGGGACCACCGGTCGCCGAGTCGTCGTCTGCCGCGTCGTACAGGGCCTGGACCACCAGCGTCGTGGCCTCGGCCTCGGTCAGGTCCTCCCGGAAGAGCTTCTTCATCGCGCCGCGCGCGAAGATCGAGCCGGAGCCCGTGGCCGCGTGGCCGCGCTCCTCGGAACGGCCGCCCGTCACGTCGTAGGAGAAGATCCGGCCCTTCTCGCGGTCCAGGTCGTACCCCGCGAAGAGCGGGACCACGGCCAGCCCCTGCATGGCCATGCCCAGATTGGAGCGGATCATGGTCGACAGGCGGTTCGCCTTGCCCTCCAGCGAGAGCTGCGTCCCCTCGACCTTCTCGAAGTGCTCCAGCTCCAGCTGGAACAGCTTCACCATCTCCACCGCCAGACCGGCGGTGCCGGCGATGCCGACGGCCGAGTACTCGTCCGCCGGGAACACCTTCTCGATGTCCCGCTGCGCGATCACGTTCCCCATCGTGGCCCGCCGGTCACCGGCCAGCACGACGCCGCCCGGGAAGGTCGCCGCCACGATGGTGGTGCCGTGCGGCGCCTCGACCACTCCCTGGGTCGGCGGCAGCTGCCGCTTCCCCGGCAGCAGCTCCGGCTGGTGCTCGGCGAGAAAGTCCATGAACGAGGAGGACCCAGGCGTCAGGAAGGCAGCTGGTAGACGCCCGGTGCTACGAGTGTTGGCTTCCACGAGTTTCCTTCCAGGTAGGCGGCTGCCCGACGAACAGCGTCGGGATCGTCTCCCAACTTGCCGATGGCCGAATTGCAGTTGAAGCACAGTACGCCACGGACCTTACCCGTGTTGTGGCAGTGATCCACATGGACGGCCGGAGCTTTCAGGCAGATCACACAGAGACCCATCTGCGAGGCGACCATCTCGTCACGTTCGGCCTCGGTGATGCCGTACTGGCGTTTCAGGTGTCCAGCGCGCCCCTCCGCCGCTTTGCAAGCCTTGCGGAGCGTTGCCAAGCCGTCCGAAGCAGTGCGATTGCGCGACCATTCACTGTGCGGCTTGATCTGGTCGCACGTACGGCAGTACTTGTGGCCCTCGGGCAACCGCACTCGCGGTCGAACGTTACGCCCCCTTGCCACCTGGCGTTCCTGGTGGTAGGCGGCCGCGCACTCACGGCAGTAGGCCTGCAAGCCATCACGCATTGACTTGTTTCGCGCGAACGCTGCTCGCGGCCTGTGTTCCCCACACCGCGAGCAGCACTTAACGTCTTCTTCGTTTTCCAACCTCGACGCCCCCGAAACCTTCGGTTCGAAGGCTACTCTCCGCCCTTTTGAACGAAGCTTCGAACGAAGTCCTCTGCGTTCTCCTCGAGTACGTCGTCGATCTCGTCGAGGACGGAGTCCACGTCGTCGCTCAGCTTCTCGTGGCGTTCCTTGAGGTCGTCCGTGGCCTGCGCGTCCTGGGACTGTTCCTCGATCTCCTCGGTGGAACGCGTGGCCTTCTGCTGCCCGCCGCCGGTGTCCTTCGTTGCCATAACCCTCACCCCGCTCAGTTCGCCCGACATGGTCGGCATTACGGCCGATCGGTGATGTTCCGACCCTACAAGCCGGGTCCGACATCGGCCCCGCACTTTCTCCAACGTACGAGGGCCACCTCGATGATTCCCGGCACCGGGGATTTCCACCCTGGAGGGCCTCCCCGGTCCGGGATCCGCTCAGCCGCCGGAGAGCACCCTGACCAGGTCTTCGGCGGTACGGCAGCGGTCGAGGAGCTCCTTGACGTGATTACGCGTTCCGCGAAGCGGTTCCAGGGTTGGGACGCGCTGGAGCGAGTCCCGGCCCGGCAGATCGAAGATCACCGAGTCCCAGGAGGCCGCGGCGACGTCGTCGGCGTACTGCTCCAGACAGCGGCCGCGGAAGTACGCGCGCGTGTCCTCCGGAGGCTTCCTGCGCGCCCGGTCCACCTCGGTCTCGTCCAGCAGGCGCTTGATGCGTCCCCGGGCCACCAGGCGGTTGTACAGGCCCTTGTCGAGGCGTACGTCCGCGTACTGGAGGTCGACGAGGTGGAGGCGGGCGGCGTCCCAGTCGAGGCCGTCACGGCGCCGGTAGCCCTCCATGAGCTCCCGCTTGGCGACCCAGTCCAGCTCGCCGGCCAGGCTCATGGGGTCGTTCTCGAGCCGGTTGAGGGTGTCCTCCCAGCGGGACAGCACGTCCTTGGTCTGCTCGTCGGCGTCTGCGCCGAACCGCTCCTCCACGTACTTGCGCGACAGCTCGTAATACTCCATCTGGAGCTGCACCGCGGTGAGTGTCCGGCCGCTGCGCAGTGTGATCAGGCGCGTGAGTCCCGGGTCGTGCGAGACCTGGTGGAGCGTGCGAACGGGCTGGTCGACGGCCAGGTCGACGGCGATGAAGCCGTCCTCGATCATGGACAGGACCAGGGCGGTCGTGCCCAGCTTGAGGTAGGTGGAGATCTCGGAGAGGTTGGCGTCGCCGATGATCACGTGCAGGCGGCGGTACTTCTCCGCGTCGGCGTGCGGCTCGTCGCGCGTGTTGATGATCGGCCGCTTGAGTGTGGTCTCCAGGCCGACCTCGACCTCGAAGTAGTCCGCGCGCTGGCTCAACTGGAAGCCGTGCTCGTGGCCGTCCTGGCCGATGCCGACGCGGCCGGCGCCCGTGATGACCTGGCGGGAGACGAAGAAGGGCGTGAGGTGGCGCACGATGTCGGAGAAGGCGGTCTCCCGCTTCATCAGGTAGTTCTCGTGCGTGCCGTAGGAGGCGCCCTTGTTGTCGGTGTTGTTCTTGTAGAGGTGGATCGGCTGGGCGCCGGGCAGCTGGGCCGCCCGCTCCGCGGCCTCGGCCATGATCCGTTCGCCGGCCTTGTCCCACAGGACGGCGTCGCGCGGGTTGGTGACCTCGGGCGCGCTGTACTCCGGGTGGGCGTGGTCGACGTAGAGCCGTGCGCCGTTGGTGAGGATGACGTTGGCCAGGCCGATGTCCTCGTCGGTGAGCTGGCTGGCGTCGGCGGCCTCGCGGGCGAGGTCGAAGCCCCGGGCGTCCCGCAGCGGGTTCTCCTCCTCGAAGTCCCAGCGGGCCCGGCGGGCCCGGTGCATGGCCGCCGCGTAGGCGTTGACGATCTGGGATGAGGTGAGCATGGCATTGGCATTGGGGTGGCCGGGGACGGAGATCCCGTACTCCGTCTCGATGCCCATTACTCGCCGTACGGTCATGCGGCCCTCCTTGCCCGGCGGCGCCCTCGGTCGTGGACGTCGCTCAAGTACCGCTGATGCCCGGGTGCCTGTGCGGTGCCCGTCCCCGCACTGCGCGACCCGGCGGTACGAAAGAGCCTAGAACGCCTTTGCGCTGGTGGGGAGATCATTTGTGTCATTGCCTGCTCCATGCGGTGGCCCCGGAAACAGCCGACTGCGGGTACCCCGTGGAGGGCACCCGCAGCCACCCTGCTTTTACAGGTATTGACCGGTGTTCGCCACCGTGTCGATGGAGCGTCCGGTGTCCGCGCCCTGCTTTCCGGTGATGAGCGTGCGGATGTAGACGATCCGCTCGCCCTTCTTTCCGGAGATCCGGGCCCAGTCGTCCGGGTTGGTGGTGTTCGGCAGGTCCTCGTTCTCCTTGAACTCGTCCACGCAGGCCTGGAGCAGGTGGGAGACGCGGAGGCCCTTCTGGTTCTTCTCGAGGAAGTCCTTGATCGCCATCTTCTTGGCGCGGCCGACGATGTTCTCGATCATGGCGCCGGAATTGAAGTCCTTGAAGTAGAGGACTTCCTTGTCGCCATTGGCGTAGGTGACCTCTAGGAAGCGGTTCTCCTCGGATTCGGCGTACATGTGTTCCACCGCGGTCTGGATCATGCCCTGGACCGTGATGTCCTTGTCGCCGCCGTGTTCCGCGAGGTCGTCCGAGTGCAGCGGAAGACGCTCGGTGAGGTACTTCCCGAAGATGTCCTTCGCCGCCTCGGCGTCCGGACGCTCGATCTTGATCTTCACATCGAGGCGGCCGGGCCGCAGGATGGCAGGGTCGATCATGTCCTCACGGTTGGAGGCGCCGATCACGACCACGTTCTGCAGGCCTTCCACGCCGTCGATCTCGGCGAGCAGCTGGGGGACGATGGTGTTCTCCACGTCCGAGCTGACACCGGAGCCGCGGGTGCGGAAGAGGGACTCCATCTCGTCGAAGAAGACGATCACGGGGGTGCCCTCGCCGGCCTTCTCCCGGGCACGCTGGAAGACGAGGCGGATCTGCCGCTCGGTCTCGCCGACGTACTTGTTCAGCAGCTCGGGGCCCTTGATGTTGAGGAAGAAGCTCTTGCCCGCCGCCTGTCCGGTGACCTCGGCGACCTTCTTGGCGAGCGAGTTCGCGACGGCCTTGGCGATGAGCGTCTTGCCGCATCCCGGGGGCCCGTAGAGCAGGACACCCTTCGGCGGGCGCAGCTCGTGCTCCTTGAACAGGTCCGGGTAGAGATACGGCAGCTCCACGGCGTCCCGGATGGCCTCGATCTGGTTGCCGAGGCCGCCGATCTGCTCGTAGCCGATGTCGGGCACCTCTTCGAGGACGAGTTCCTCGACCTCGCTCTTGGGCACGACCTCGTAGACGTAGCCGGACCTGGGCTCGAGCAGGAGGGCGTCGCCGGGGCGGATGGTGACGTCCAGCAGCGGCTCGGCGAGCCGTACCACCCGCTCCTCGTCGGTGTGCCCGAGCACCAGGGCCCGCTCGCCGTCCTCGAGGATCTCCTTGAGGGTGACGATGTCGCCGACGCGCTCGAACTCCATGGCCTCGACCACGTTGAGCGCTTCGTTGAGCATCACTTCCTGGCCGCGCCTGAGCTCGTCGAGCTCGATGCTGGGGCTCACGTTCACCCGGAGCTTGCGGCCGCCGGTGAAGATGTCGGCGGTACCGTCCTCGTTGGCCTGCAGGAAGACTCCGAAACCGGCCGGCGGCTGGGCGAGCCGGTCGACCTCTTCCTTGAGGGCCACGATCTGGTCGCGGGCCTCGCGGAGCGTGTTCGCGAGCCGTTCGTTCTGCGCGGACACGCCGGCCAGGTTGGTCTGCAACTCGACGATCCGCTCTTCGAGAATCCTCGTGTGACGCGGAGAGTCGGCGAGCTTGCGTCGCAGGACGGCGATCTCCTGCTCAAGGTAGGCGATCTGCCCGGCCGGGTCGTCGGACCCGCGTCCTGGGCGGATGCCGCGGTTCATGTCGTCGTCGTGGGCTGCCACGGTCCTCACCTCCTCCAAGGGGAGCTGGACGCTTCCAGACCCTACCTGGGTGGGTGTCGATTGAAACCCCTAGATCACAAAGACTGTCGGGGTGTGTCCGATCTTCACCCTTGCGCTCTCCCTCACGCCAGGGGAATACCCACCGAACATGATTGGAAAGCGGGCAGAGGTAGGGTCGACACGTTCAACACCCGTCAGAGCTGGCCGGATTCCCGTACGGCTCGACGTGATACGGCAGGAGAGATGACCGTGCAGCAGCGGACCTCGGACGGTGGCGAGGCACTGGAGGTCTGGATCGACCAGGACCTGTGTACCGGCGACGGCATCTGCGCGCAGTACGCGCCGGAGGTCTTCGAGCTGGACATCGACGGTCTGGCCTATGTGAAGAGCCCTGAGGACGAGCTCCTTCAGGAAGCGGGAGCGGCAACGCCCGTTCCGCTCCCGCTTCTCACGGACGTGGTGGACTCGGTCAAGGAATGCCCGGGCGAGTGCATCCACGTGCGCCGCGTTTCGGACAGGGTCGAGATCTACGGACCTGACGCGGAGTGACGACTTCGGCGCGAGGCGTCACCATTGTCTGTTTTCTCACATTTTCGGGGAATGCGGTCAGATACCGCGCGCCCCGGCATCGGCGGAGCGGACGAACGCGCCGTTCTGCCACCGCCACTTCACGCTGTCCTTGAGGTCGGGGCAGCAATTCGGCACGTCGGGCGAGGAGTAGCCGAGCAGGGTGGCGGTCACGGCTCCGTCGCGGACGGCGAAGTCCGTGACCGAGTACCGGTCCTTGACCTCGACGAGAGTGGCGACCACGCGGGGCTCGGCGGCGTCGGCAGCCTGGGTGAGGACGTAAACGGCGTCGGGCGGGGTGCCCATGGGGGCGTCGCAGTGCACGACGGCCACGGTCTCCGGTCTGCCGTCCCCGTCGAGGTCCCCGGAGGCCTTCTTCGCCACCACGGCCCGCACCGGGCCGCAGTCGATCGGGAAGGTCACTCCGGCGGTGCTCGGGGCCGACGCGGTGGCGGGGGCGGAGTTCGCGCGGGTGCCCTGCGGCTGGGCGGCCGTGGCCGAGCCGGGCTGCACGAGCGAGGACAGGGCCACCACGCCGGCGACCGCGGTGGCGGTGGCCATCCAGTGGATGGGGCGGGTGTGCGTGTGGGCCAGTTCCGGAACGGCGGATTGCTGCACTAGGAGCGTCTCCTGCGAGGGCTGTGCCGGTGGGGGTGGCCAGCATCGTGCCACACGTCACAGTGCGCGGGAACGGCGGGGTGGGGGTCAACGCGAGGGCGCCGTGCCGGAGTTCCCAGTGGTCGTCGGGAACTCCACCACGGCGCCCGTGGGTTGCGCGCGGTGGCGGGCCGTGTCAGCGGGTGGCGCCGCCGTCGGCGTTGGGGCCCTCGTAGTCCTCGCCGTAGGCGCCCTTGGCGGGCCGGCGGCGGCGCATGGGGGGCTCGACGCCGTCCGCGAGCCGGCGGGCGGTGAGCAGGAAGCCGGTGTGGCCGATCATGCGGTGGTCCGGGCGCACGGCCAGCCCCTCGATGTGCCAGTTGCGGATCATCGTCTCCCATGCGGTCGGCTCGTTGAAGCAGCCGATCTCGCGGATGGACTCCACGGTCCGGGCGAGCTGGGTGGTGGTCGCGACGTAGCAGCACAGGATGCCGCCGGGGACGAGCGCCTTGGCGACGGCCTCCAGGCACTCCCAGGGGGCGAGCATGTCGAGGATGACGCGGTCGACGTCGGTGTCGGAGAGGTTGTCCTGAAGGTCTCCGACGGTGAGCTGCCAGGCGGGGTGCGGGCCGCCGAAGTAGCGCTCGACGTTCGCCTGGGCGATCTCGGCGAAGTCGGCGCGGCGCTCGTAGCTGTGCAGCATGCCCTGGTCGCCGATGGCCCGCAGCAGGAAGCTGCTGAGCGAGCCGGAGCCGACGCCGGCCTCCACGACGCGGGCGCCGGGGAAGATGTCGGCGAAGGCGAGGATCTGCCCCGCGTCCTTGGGGTACACGACGGCTGCCCCGCGGGGCATGGACAGGACGTAGTCGGGGAGCAGGGGGCGCAGCGCGAGGTAGGCGACGTTGCCGGTGGTGCGGACAACGCTGCCCTCGGGTGCGCCGATCAGCTCGTCGTGCGGGAAGGACCCCTTGTGGGTGTGGAAGTTCTTCCCGGCCTCGAGCGTGAACGTGTAGTGGCGGCCCTTGGGGTCGGTCAGCTGTACCTGGTCCCCGACCTTGAAGGGCCCGCGGCGGCGGGCGGCACCGGTCGGTTCGGACATGTGACCAGCCTACCGGTCCCCGGCGGGCCCTCCGACCACGCGGACGGACCCTACGCGGAGGCCGACGGGCGGGCCATGGCCTTGACGAAGGCGTGCTCCACGTCGGCCGCGGACAGCACGCCGTAGATCTCGCCGCTCTCCTCCACCACGAGGTACTCGGTCGCCGGGGTGGCGCGCAGCACGTCCAGGAGGTCCTCGCCGGCGAGTTCGGCGGAGACGCGCATGCCGTCGGTGAGCTCCTGGGCGAGTTCGCTGGCGTAGACCCAGGGGCGGCGGTGCTCGGGTACGCCGACGATGGCGGACTCGCGGACGAGGGAGAGCGGCTCGCCGTGGCCGTCGACGACCACCAGGGCGCGGGCCCCGGCGGCGTTGGCGCGGCGCAGGGCCTCGGCCAGGGAGGTGTTGGTCTCGACCGGGACGGCGCGGCGGGTGAGGGCGCGGGCACGCAGTTCGGGGAGGTGTTCGCGCAGCCGGGCCATGCGCAGGCTGTTGCCGGCGCCGGTCCAGATGATCGCGGCCAGGATGGCGGCGAGCAGGGCGTTGGTGACGGTGCCCATGCCGACGCTGTCCTCGGCGGTGGGGCCGAGGGCGCCGGACTGGGTGACCAGGGGCAGTCCGATCAGGACGGCGACGGCGAGCGCGCGGCCGACCCAGGCGGCGGCGACGGTGCCGCTCATCGGCCTGCCGGTGATCTTCCAGACGACGGCGCGGAGCATGCGGCCGCCGTCGAGGGGCAGGCCGGGCAGCAGGTTGAAGGCGGCGACGATGAGGTTGGAGATCATCAGGCCGGCCAGCAGGACACCGACGACCGTGCCGCGCTCGAAGGGCCGCAGGGCGGCGTAGAAGACGCCGGCGAGGATCAGCGAGAGCAGCGGGCCGACGAAGGCGAGGACGAACTCGCGGCCGGGGGTCTCGGCCTCCTTCTCGATCTCGGAGACGCCGCCGAAGAACTGGAGCTGGATGCGCCGGACCGGGAGCTTGAAGCGGAGGGCGGCGATCGTGTGGGCCAGCTCGTGGACGAGCACGGAGCCGTAGAAGGCGACCGCGAAGAACAGGGCGACGAGGTAGCGGGCGGCGCCGAGCTCGGGCAGTACCCGGTCGAGCTGTCCGCCGAACACCCAGGTGATCAGCGCGGCCACGAGGAACCAGCTGGGCGCCACGTACACGGGCACCCCGAAGGGCCGCCCCATGAGGAGCCCGCCACCGGGCTCGCTCGGGCGCCGCGGCGGCGCCTGCCCGGCCCCGGAACGGGCGAGAGCGCGGTCGGGGTGGGTCTCGGGCCGCGTGCGGTCGCCGGGAACAGGGGCGGGACCCTCGGCACGGGCACCGGCTTCGCGTCCGGCGGACGGGGCACCGCCTTGGGCGTAACCGCGCTCGGGGTGGGCGTCGGGGCGGACGTCGTCGGTGGTGGGCGGGTCCTGCGGGGTGTCGCCGGAGCGGTTGCGCTCCTCCGTCTCCTCCGCCCCCTTCGTCTCCTCCGCCGTCTCCTTCGTCCCGTCCTCTGCTCCGGTGGCAGGGGTACCGGTCCGCGGGGACGGCTCCGGCGGGCCCGCGTCGGCCGGCTCGGCGCCCGGGTCCTCGGAGTCGGGGGCCGGGTCCACCGGGCCCGTGCGGCGACCTGCCGACTCGTCCTTGCCGGAACGCGGCTGTCCGCTCCCGCCGCTCACGTCCACGGTGTCCCCTCGTTCGAAGCACGTCTCCCGTGCCTGACGGCCGGAAGGTCTCGGGTCGATGGTATGCGGCCGTGGCTACCGCTCACGCCCGGCACCCCATGTGTTTTCCCCTCTTCGCACACAACATGACCGTCCCTGGGTCACTGTCAGTGGCGGGCCGTAGGGTCTGGGGCATGGAGACGAGCACGGAGGGCGAGCCCGGCACCCCGCACAACACCGTCGTACCGGCCGGGTCACGCCACGGCGCGCCGCGGGCCGCCGAGTTGTCCCCGCCCGCACCGGAGCCGACGCCGCCGGACGCGGGGCGGACGACGGTCCCGACGCAGACGGCCGTCGGGCAGGGCGCGACGACCGGCGGGGGCGACGCGGGCCCTGTGGCTGCGGGCGGTGTGGACGGTCCGGAAGGTGGTGGAGCGGATGTGCGCGAGGCCGCCGCCGGCCGGGCTGTCGTGCCGCCCGGTTCGTTGTCTCCTTCCCGGGCCGGGGACTTCATGCAGTGTCCGCTGCTGTACCGGTTCCGGGTGATCGACCGGTTGCCGGAGAAGCCGAGTGAGGCGGCGACGAGGGGCACGCTGGTGCACGCCGTGCTGGAGCGGCTGTTCGACGCGCCCGCCGTGGAGCGGACCGCGCCGCGTGCCAAGGCGCTGGTCCCGGGCCAGTGGCAGCGGCTGCGCGAGGCGCGGCCCGAGCTGGTGGAGCTGTTCGCCGACGACACCGACGGCGAGCGGCTGGCGCGCTGGCTGGCCGAGGCCGAGCGGCTGGTGGAGCGCTGGTTCACGCTGGAGGACCCGACCCGGCTGGAGCCGGCCGAGCGGGAGCTGTTCGTCGAGGCGGAGCTGGACTCGGGGCTGACGCTGCGCGGGATCATCGACCGCGTGGACGTGGCGCCCACGGGCGAGGTGCGGATCGTCGACTACAAGACGGGCAAGGCACCCCGCCCCGAGTACGCCGAGGGCGCGCTGTTCCAGATGAAGTTCTACGCCCTGGTGGTGTGGCGGCTGAAGAAGGTCCTCCCGCGGCGGCTGCAACTGGTGTACCTGGGCAGCGGCGACGTGCTGACGTACGACCCGGTCCTCGCCGACCTGGAGCGGGTGGAGCGCAAGCTGCTGGCGCTGTGGGAGGCGATCCGGGTGGCCACCGAGACCGGTGACTGGCGGCCGCGCCCCACCAAGCTGTGCGGCTGGTGCGACCACCAGGCCCACTGCCCCGAGTTCGGCGGCACTCCCCCGCCCTACCCGCTGCCGGTGAGGGCGGCGGAGTCCGGCACAGCGGCGCAGGGCAGAATGGGGCCGGACTAGCGAAGGAGACTCACGTGGCCATCCGCGTCCTACTGGTCGACGACCAGCCGCTGCTGCGCACCGGGTTCCGGATGATCCTGGAGGCCGAGCAGGACATCGCGGTCGTGGGCGAGGCCGGAGACGGTCTGCAGGCCCTGGACCAGGTGCGGGCCCTTCAGCCCGACGTGGTGCTGATGGACATCCGCATGCCGCGGATGGACGGCGTGGAGGCGACCCGGCAGATCACCGGCCCGGAGCGGAACGGTCCGGCGAAGGTGCTGGTGCTGACCACCTTCGACCTCGACGAGTACGTGGTGGAGGCGCTGCGCGCCGGCGCGAGCGGCTTCCTGCTCAAGGACGCGCCCGCCGACGAACTGGTGCAGGCGATCCGGGTGGTCGCGGCCGGCGAGGCGATGCTGGCGCCGAGCATCACGCGCCGGCTGCTGGACAAGTACGCCACGCATCTGCCCTCCGGGGAGGAGTCGGTGCCGGACACGCTGCACACCCTCACCGACCGTGAGGTGGAGGTGCTGAAGCTGGTGGCGCGCGGGTTGTCCAACGCGGAGATCGCCGCCGATCTGTTCGTCAGCGAGACGACGGTCAAGACGCATGTCGGGCATGTGCTGACGAAGCTGGGGCTGCGCGACCGCGTGCAGGCCGCGGTGTACGCGTACGAGAGCGGACTGGTGCGCCCCGGCGCGCAGTAGCGGCGGCCCCGCAGCGCAACCCAACGCACGAGGAAGGGCGCCCCTCCCGGAAGGCCGGGAGGGGCGCCCTTGGTCGCAGGGGCGGTCGCGGATCAGCCGCTCACACCGCGGCCGAGCTCCCACAGCTGAAGCGTCGCCGAGGAGTTGAGGGCGTACGCGGTGCCCGTGACGTTGTCGCGGGCGGCGACGTACTGCTTGCCCTGCCAGAGCGGGATCAGCGGGACGTCGCTGGCGACGATGTCCTGAATGTCCGTCAGGCTGGCGGACGCGGACAGCCGGTCGGCCTGGCGACGGGACTGCGGGATCAGGGTGTTGCGGACCTCGCTGTTGGCGTACGGCGTGTTGAGGGTGTTGCCCTTGTCGAGGAACGGCGCCAGGTAGTTGTCGGCGTCCGGGAAGTCCGGGAACCAGCCCATGCCGTAGACGTCGTACTGGCCCTTCTTCTCCGCCGGGCGGAAGGTGTCCCAGGGGGTGCCCTGGATGTCGATGTCGAACAGGCCGCTGCCGTTGAGCTGCTGCCGAAGGATCTCGAACTCCTTCTTGGTGGCCGGACCGTAGTGGTCCGTCGTGTAGTGCAGCGTCAGCTTCACCGGGGTGGTCACACCGGCCTTCTCCAGCAGCGAACGGGCCTTGGCCACGCTGGGGTCGCCGTACCGGTTGAAGAAGGAGTTGGAGTGACCGGTGATGGTGGCCGGGACCATCGAGTACAGCGGCTCGGCCTGGGTGCCGTAGACCTCGGAGACGAGTTCGCTGCGGTTGATGATCTGGGCCATGGCCTCACGCACGGCCTTGGTCTTCACCGTCGGGGCATCGGTGTTGAAGGCCAGGTAGCGGATCTCCAGGCCGGCCGCCTCGACGATGCCGACCTTGCTGTCCTTGGCGGCCGACAGCGTACGGATCTGCTCGGGCGACATGGTGCGGGTCATGACGTCGATGTCACCCTTGTCCAGCGCGTCGCCCATGGCGTCGGCGTCCGGGAAGGAGCGTATCTGCACCTTGTCGTTGTTGAGCTTCAACGTCCCCTCGTAGTTGGGGTTCTTGGTGAAGACCGCGTCGACCATCTCGCCGTTCTTGACGTTGGCCTTCATGGTGTACGGACCGGACCCGTCCACGGCGAAGCCGTCGCGGAGCTTGTCCTTCTCGTAGTCCTTGGGGTTGACGATGCCCGCGACGGGCGTCGACAGCTTGTACGGGAAGGTGGCGTCGGCCGTGTTGAGGTGGAAGATGACCTCGCGGTCGCCCTGGGTCTCCACGGTGTCCACGGTGGACAGCAGGCCGGACACACCGCTGTCGGCGTTGATGGCGATGGCGCGGTCGATGGAGAACTTCACGTCGGCCGCGGTGATGGGCTCACCGCTGGCGAACTTCAGGCCCTCACGCAGGGTGCAGGCGTAGCGCTCGTTGCCGCTGTCCGTGAAGCCGCACTTCTCGGCGGCCTCGGGGACGGGGTCGCCGTCGCCCTTGGGCTGGACCATCAGGGTCTGCACGGTCTGGCGCAGAATGTTCCAGGTGCCGACGTCGTAGGCGTACGCCGGGTCGATGGGCGCCGAGGCGTCCTGCGAAGCGGTGAACCGGTCCGTGGTGCCGACGACGATGGCGTCGCCGCTCTTGCTGCCGCTGCCGGAACCGCCGCACGCGGCGAGTACCGGCGCGAGCAGACCGACCACGGCCGGCAGCACCAAAGTCTTGCGGTTCATGCTCGAGTTTCTCCAGAGCTGTCATGTCCGTGTATCCGGCATGCAGGGTGTTGCGGCGGGTCACGGGGGAAGGGTCGATGTTCTCGCGACGAGATTAGTCCTCCCCCGCAGGACCGTTCGCGGCCACCGGAGTTGAGTTGCCATCACGCAGCGGAACCGGGCGCGGACGGACCGGAAACCCGTCACCGGAAGGATTCGTGCAGCGTTCCACCAAACGGGACACAAGGACGCGCGCTCGGCATCCCCAAGGGGGTGGGCGGCACACTCCGGACCCCTTGTCGACCCCTCAGGGAGTGGGGAACGTCACAGGCGCAAGCAGGGGGGCAGGTGCCGGAATTCAGCCATAAGGCGAGCTTTGAATTCGCTCGGACATCCGATACTTTTTCCGCGGGACTTGGCACGCTGGGTGAACGGTTAGCGCATTTCTGTCATCAGGTCGCGCAGAAACGGCAGGTTCACATCTTCGAGAGTGGGGACGACGGTCCGTCGGAAGGCCGGGGGGATGGGGGCGACCGAGGGGACGGCGACGACCCTGCAGCCGGCGGCCTCCGCCGCGGCGACTCCGGTGGCGGTGTCCTCGATCACGGCGCACCGGGTGGGGTCCACGCCCAGGCCCGCGGCGGCCAGCAGGTAGGGGTCGGGGTACGGCTTGGTGCGCGAGACCTCGTCGCCGGCCACGGACAGGGCGAAGTGCTGGGAGCCGAGCGAGGTCAGGACCCGGTCGATGATGCGGCGGTGGGAGGCGGAGACCAGGGCGGTGGGGATCCGCTGCTCGGAGAGTTCGGCCAGCAGCCGTGCGGCGCCCGGCATCAGGGGCAGCGCGCCGTCGATGCGCGCCTCGAAGCCCTGGTTGAGCAGGGTGGTGACCTCGGCGAGGGTGACGGCGGCGCCGGTGGCCTCGATGAGGAAGCCCGCGCTGCGGGTCATGGGGCCGCCGACGACGACATGTCTCCAGGACTCGTCGAGCGTGTGTCCGAGGGCTGCGAAAACCTCCACCTCGACGTCCCACCAGAAGCCCTCGGTGTCCACCAGGGTTCCGTCCATGTCCAGGAGTACGGCCTGCAAGGCTGAGCCTTCGGCCGTACGGGTTCCGAGCGCCGGTACCGTGCTGGTCATCCGCGCATACCTCCTTGAGGGACGATCAGGCCGGTTCCCACACGGGGAACCGGCCTGCGATGGACCGACAATTCTACGACGCCCACAACCGAAACGCCCGCGCGAACCGCCCAGCCCATGACGGAACCGAGGCTGCGCGCGCGGACGACCGGTCCGCCGTCCGCTGCCCTCCGCACAGGCCCGCAGGGCCACTGGAGCGCCCGGCCGGCAAGGGGAAACCCGGGTCAGCGGGCGTTGAAGTACTTGGCTTCCGGGTGGTGGATGACGATGGCGTCGGTGGACTGCTCGGGGTGGAGCTGGAACTCCTCGGAGAGGTGGACGCCGATGCGTTCGGGGCGGAGAAGGTCGGCGATCTTGGCGCGGTCCTCCAGGTCGGGGCAGGCGCCGTAACCGAGGGAGAAACGGGCGCCCCGGTACTTCAGGGCGAACATGTCCTCGATGTCGGCCGGGTCCTCACCGGCGAAGCCCAACTCGGCGCGCACGCGGGCGTGCCAGTACTCGGCGAGTGCCTCGGCCAGTTGCACGGACAGCCCGTGCAGCTCCAGATAGTCGCGGTAGGAGTCGGCGGCGAACAGCCGCGCGGTCTCCTCGCCGATCCTGGAGCCGACGGTGACCACCTGGAAGCCGACCACGTCCCTCTCCCCCGACTCCTCCGGGCGGAAGAAGTCCGCCAGGCACAGCCGGCGGCCGCGGCGCTGGCGGGGGAAGGTGAAGCGGGTGCGCTCGTTGCCCCGCTCGTCCAGGATGATCAGGTCGTCGTCCTTGGACACGCAGGGGAAGTAGCCGTGGACCACCGCGGCCTCGAGCAGGCCGTCCGTCTGGAGCCTCTCCAGCAGGCCGCGCAGCCGGGGCCGGCCGTCGGTCTCGACGAGTTCCTCGTAGGTGGGCCCGGCGCCGGTGCGGGCCTGCTTCAGCCCCCACTGGCCCTTGAACAGAGCGCCCTCGTCCAGCCAGGAGGCGTACTCCTTGAGCTGGATGCCCTTGATCACCCGGGTGCCCCAGAACGGCGGCTCGGGGACCGGGTTGTCGGTGGCCACGTCGGAGCGGACGTGCCCCTCCTCCGGCCGCTGCTCCTCGACCACCTGGGCGGTGGCGGCCCGCACCCGGCGCTGCCGGAGTTCGGGCAGCTTCGCCCCTGGCACACCACGCTTGACCCCGATCAGGGCGTCCATCAGGCGCAGCCCCTCGAACGCGTCACGGGCGTAGCGGACCTCCCCGTCGTACAGCTCGTACAGGTCCTGCTCGACGTAGGCGCGGGTCAGGGCGGCGCCGCCGAGGATGACCGGGTAGCCGGTCGCCAGGCCACGGGCGTTCAGCTCCTCCAGGTTCTCCTTCATGATCACCGTGGACTTCACCAGCAGCCCGGACATGCCGATCACATCGGCCCGGTGCTCCTCGGCCGCCTCCAGGATCGCCGAGACCGGCTGCTTGATGCCCAGGTTGACCACGTTGTAGCCGTTGTTGGACAGGATGATGTCGACGAGGTTCTTGCCGATGTCGTGCACATCACCGCGTACGGTCGCCAGCACGATCGTGCCCTTGCCCGCCTCGTCGGTCTTCTCCATGTGCGGCTCCAGGTGGGCGACCGCGCCCTTCATCACCTCGGCCGACTGGAGCACGAACGGCAGCTGCATCTGCCCGGAGCCGAACAGCTCACCGACCACCTTCATGCCGTCCAGCAGGGTGTCGTTGACGATGTCCAGGGCCTTGCGCGTCAGCAGGGCCTCGTCCAGGTCCTGCTCCAGGCCGTTCTTCTCGCCGTCGATGATCCGCCGCTTCAGCCGCTCCTCCAGCGGCAGCGCGGCCAGCTCCTCGGCCTTGCCGGCCTTCAGCGACTTCGCCGTGGCGCCCTCGAACAGCCGCATGAGCTTCTGCAGCGGGTCGTAGCCCTCGCGGCGGCGGTCGTAGATCAGGTCGAGCGCGGTGGTGACCTGCTCCTCGTCGAAGCGGGCGATCGGCAGGATCTTGCTCGCGTGCACGATCGCCGAGTCCAGGCCCGCCTTGACGCACTCGTCCAGGAACACGCTGTTCAGCAGGATCCGAGCGGCCGGGTTCAGACCGAAGGAGATGTTCGACAGCCCCAGCGTGGTCTGCACCTCCGGGTGCCGCCGTTTCAGCTCCCGGATGCCCTCGATGGTGGCCACACCGTCGCCCCGGGACTCCTCCTGGCCTGTGCAGATGGTGAAGGTCAGGCAGTCGACGAGGATGTCCTCCTCACGGATGCCCCAGTTGCCCGTCAGGTCCGCGATGAGCCGCTCGGCGATCTCCACCTTCTTCTCGGCGGTACGGGCCTGGCCCTCCTCGTCGATGGTCAGCGCGATCAGCGCCGCCCCGTGCTCCCGCGCCAGGGCCGTCACCCGCGCGAACCGCGACTCGGGCCCGTCGCCGTCCTCGTAGTTCACCGAGTTGATCATCGCGCGGCCGCCCAGCTGCTCCAGCCCCGCCCGGATCACGTCCACCTCGGTGGAGTCCAGCACGATCGGCAGCGTCGAGGCCGTGGCGAACCGGCCCGCCAGCTCGCGCATGTCCGCGACCCCGTCCCGGCCGACGTAGTCCACGCACAGATCCAGCATGTGGGCACCCTCGCGGATCTGCTCGCGTGCCATCTCCACGCAGTCGTCCCAGCGGCCCTCGAGCATGGCCTCACGGAACTTCTTCGACCCGTTGGCGTTCGTGCGCTCACCGATCGCCAGGTAGGAGGTGTCCTGGCGGAACGGCACGGTCTGGTACAGGGAGGCGGCGCCCGGCTCCGGGCGCGGGCTGCGCTCCACCGGAGACAGGTCCCGCACCCGCTCGACCACCTGGCGCAGGTGCTCCGGCGTCGTACCGCAGCAGCCCCCCACCAGGGACAGTCCGTAGTCGCGGACGAAGTGCGCCTGCGCGTCGGCCAGCTCCGGCGCCGTCAGCGGGTAGTGCGCGCCGTCCTTGGTGAGCACCGGGAGGCCGGCGTTCGGCATGCACGACAGCGGGATGCGCGCGTGCCGGGACAAGTAGCGCAGGTGCTCGCTCATCTCGGCGGGGCCGGTCGCGCAGTTCAGGCCGATCATGTCGACGCCCAACGGCTCCAGCGCCGTCAGCGCGGCACCGATCTCCGAGCCCAGCAGCATGGTGCCGGTCGTCTCCACCGTCACCGACACGATCAGCGGGACCTCGTACCCGGCGGTCTCCATCGCGCGGCGGGCCGCGATGACGGAGGCCTTGGTCTGGAGCAGGTCCTGGGTGGTCTCCACCAGCAGCGCGTCCGCGCCTCCGGCGAGCAGGCCCTCGGCGTTCTGCCGGTAGGCGTCGCGGATGGCGGCGAAGGTGGTGTGGCCCAGCGTCGGCAGCTTCGTACCCGGGCCCATGGAGCCCAGCACCCAGCGGGGGCGGCCGTCCTCGGCGGTGAACGCGTCCGCCGTCTCGCGGGCGATACGGGCGCCCGCCTCGGACAGCTCGGCGACCCGCTCGGCGATGTCGTACTCGCCCAGGGCGGTCAGGTTGGCCCCGAACGTGTTGGTCCCCACACAGTCCACTCCGGCCTCGAAATAGGCGGAATGGACGGAACGGACGATGTCGGGGCGGGTGACGTTCAGGACCTCGTTGCAGCCCTCCAGCTGCTGGAAGTCGTCCAGCGAGGGCTCCTGGGCCTGGAGCATGGTGCCCATCGCTCCGTCGGCGACCACCACACGGGTGGCGAATGCCTCACGCAGGGCGGACACACGGGTCCGGCTGTCGGCGGAAGGGGTCGGCGGCAACGAGGCCATGAAGGGGCTCCCTTGGGGTGCGACGGCTGTCGGCTTTGTGCCTTCCCGGGACGCGAGCACAGCGCTGCCCGGGCGAGGCGCACGCCGCCAGGGTAGCCGGGACCGGCCCCTGGCGGTCGCTGCGTCCACCAAGCGGACGAGGATGACGCCCGGAACACCCCGGGCGGCCGGGTCGCGCAACCGGTGCCGGCCGACCATTGGCGAGGGATCGGCACGGACCGGTAGTGTTCGGCATTGCCGAACGGGCGCCACGACGAGAGTCGTCCGCCGGCGGTCGAAGGGGACGGAGGCAGGACGGCGATGGCACGGAACATCCAGTCGCTCGAACGGGCGGCCGCGATGCTGCGGTTGCTGGCGGGCGGTGAGCGGCGGCTGGGCCTGTCGGACATCGCCTCCTCACTGGGCCTCGCCAAGGGCACCGCCCACGGCATCCTGCGCACCCTCCAGCACGAGGGCTTCGTCGAACAGGACGAGGCCTCCGGGCGGTACCAGCTGGGCGCAGAGCTGCTGCGCCTGGGCACCACCTACCTCGACGTGCACGAACTGCGGGCACGCGCCCTGGTGTGGACGGACGATCTGGCCCGGTCCAGCGGGGAGAGCGTCTACCTGGGCGTGCTCCACCAGCACGGCGTGCTGATCGTGCACCACGTCTTCCGCCCGGACGACAGCCGGCAGGTGCTGGAGATCGGGGCGATGCAGCCGTTGCACTGCACGGCTCTGGGCAAGGTGCTGGCGGCGTACGACCCGGTGGCGCACAGCGAGGCGGTCGAGGCCGACCGCAAGGCGTTCACGGACCGGACCGTGTGCGGGATCGCCGACTTCGAGCACATCCTCGACGTCACGCGCGCGCGGGGCTACGCCGCCGACGTCGAGGAGACCTGGGAGGGTGTCGCCTCCATCGCCGCGCCCATTCACGACCGGCGTCGGATGCCGGTCGGCGCGGTCGGCATCACCGGCGCCGTGGAGCGGGTGTGCCGCGACGGAGAACTGCGTCACGAGCTCGTCGCGGCGGTGCGGGACTGCGCCCGCGCGGTCTCACGGGACCTGGGCGCCGGCCGGTTCTGACCACCGCACGACAGCCGGGAGGCGGCTGTCGTGCGGCCCGTGCGACTGGCGAGGGGGCCGCCGGGCGGCCCCCTCCCGTAGGACCGGGCGGCCGGGCCGCTGCGCGCCTCCCACGCGACCAGGCCGTACGCCTCCGGACGCACCGGCCTTCGCCGTGCCCACTCGGCCGAGGCCGGTGCCCGCACGGCCGGCCGCCATGCCCGCACGGTCGGCCGCCATACCCGCGCGGCCGGCCGCCATACCCGCACGCCCGGCCGCCATGCCCGCTCGGCCAAGGCCCGTACCCACGCGATCGGCCGCCGTGCCCGCGCAGCCCGCCGCCATACCCGCTCGGCCAAGACCCGTACCCGCGCGATCGGCCGCCATGCCCACGCAGCCCGCCGCCATACCCGCTCGGCCAAGACCCGTACCCGCACGGCCGGCCGCCATGCCCGCGCAGCCCGCCGCCATACCCGCACGCCCGGCCGCCATGCCCACGCAGCCCGCCGCCATACCCGCTCGGCCAAGGCCGGTGCCGCGCAGCAGCGCCCCCGCCGTGCCCACTCGGCGGAAGGCTGGTGCCCTCGCGATCGGCCGACGGGCCGGCACAGCGGAGGCCAGTGCCCTCGGGCCCACTGCCATGCCCGCTCGGCGAAGGCCGGTCGCCGCCGCGCCTTTGCAGACGGCCGCCGTGCCCGTGCACGGCGAAGGCCGGTGCCCGCGCGGCCGGCCGCCATGCCCTCGGGCCCACCGCCCTGCCCGCTCGGCGAAGGCCGGTGCCCGCACAGCCGCCGCCATGCCCGCACGGCGAAGGCCGAAGCCCTTGCGGCCGGCCGCCTGTGCGTCCACGACCGGCCGCCGGCCCGTGTCCGGCCCCGGTGGCCCGCGGCGATCAGTAACGATCGCGCTTTCGGTAACCGGGCCCTTGACGCCTGCGTGACGCGAAGCGAGACTCCCGTCCAACGGTCGGCATTGTCGAACACCTTCCGGCAATACGCGCTAGAGTGTGACGACGCCAAGGGCCGGCATCGCCCTCACCCCCGAGGGCGCGAGCCCCCGGACGGAGGGACCCGGGGTTCGGCTACCTCTGGACGAAGGACAAAGGAGTCGCGGGTGTCCAGCTCCGACATCTTCATCGGCGAGACCATCGGTACCGCCGTACTCATCCTGCTCGGCGGCGGGGTCTGTGCCGCAGTGACGCTGAAGGCCTCCAAGGCCCGTAACGCCGGCTGGCTCGCCATCGCCTTCGGGTGGGGGTTCGCCGTGATGACGGCCGTGTACATCTCGGCCCCGCTCTCCGGTGCCCACCTCAACCCGGCCGTGACGGTCGCCCTGGCCATCAAGAACAGCGACTGGACGGACGTTCCCACCTACCTCGGCGGCCAGATGCTCGGCGCCATGATCGGCGCGGCCCTGGTCTGGGTCGCCTACTACGGCCAGTTCCACGCCCACCTCACCGACCGGGAGATCGTCGGCGGCCCCGGCGCCCAGACCACCGCCGCCAAGGCGGTCGAGGCCCAGGAGAAGGGCGCGGGACCCGTCCTCGGCATCTTCTCCACCGGTCCCGAGATCCGGCACGCGGCGCAGAACCTCGCCACGGAGATCGTCGGCACCGTCGTGCTGATCCTCGCGGTCCTCACCCAGGGACTGAACGGCCAGGGCAACGGCCTCGGCGTCCTCGGCGGCCTGATCACGGCACTCGTCGTCGTCTCCATCGGCCTCTCCCTCGGCGGCCCCACGGGCTACGCCATCAACCCCGCCCGTGACCTCGGCCCCCGCATCGTCCACGCCCTGCTGCCGCTGCCCAACAAGGGCGGCTCCGACTGGGGCTACGCCTGGATCCCGGTGGTCGGCCCGCTCATCGGCGGCGCCATCGGCGCGGGCATCTACAACGCCGCCTTCGCCTGACGGGCACCGCTCTTCGAGCCCTCGCGCGCAGCGCACCGCGCCGCACCCCGAACGCCGTAATCCCCGCCCCATCGACCACGGACCCCAGGAGCAGACAGTGACGGTCGCCCACACCGCCGGCCTCGCATCCCATGGCCAAGGGCCCTTCATCGCCGCCATCGACCAGGGCACCACCTCGAGCCGCTGCATCGTCTTCGACCGGGACGGCCGGATCGTCTCCGTCGACCAGAAGGAACACGAACAGATCTTCCCCAAGCCGGGCTGGGTCGAACACAACGCCACCGAGATCTGGACCAACGTCCAGGAGGTCGTCGCCGGAGCCATCGCGAAGGCCGGCATCACCCGCGACGACATCAAGGCCATCGGCATCACCAACCAGCGCGAGACCACCGTGCTGTGGGACCGGAACACCGGTGAGCCCGTCCACAACGCCATCGTCTGGCAGGACACCCGCACCGACGCCCTGTGCAAGGAGCTGGGCCGCAACGTCGGCCAGGACCGCTTCCGCCGCGAGACCGGCCTCCCCCTCGCCTCCTACTTCGCCGGCCCCAAGGCCCGCTGGCTGCTCGACAACGTCGAGGGCCTGCGCGAGCGCGCCGAGGCGGGCGACCTGCTCTTCGGCACCATGGACACCTGGGTCATCTGGAACCTGACCGGCGGCACGGACGGCGGCAAGCACGTCACCGACGTCACCAACGCCTCCCGAACCCTCCTGATGAACCTGCACACCATGGAGTGGGACCCGAGGATCGCCGAGTCGATCGGCGTACCGACGCGGATCCTGCCCGAGATCCGCTCCTCCGCCGAGGTCTACGGCGAGATCAAGGGCGGCAAGCTGGGCGATCTGCTCGGCGGCATCCCGGTCGCCTCCGCGCTCGGCGACCAGCAGGCGGCCCTGTTCGGCCAGACCTGCTTCTCCGAGGGCGAGACCAAGTCGACGTACGGCACCGGCACCTTCATGGTGATGAACACCGGCGACAAGATCATCAACTCCTACAGCGGGCTGCTGACCACCGTCGGCTACCGGATCGGTGACGACAAGCCGGTCTACGCCCTGGAGGGCTCGATCGCCGTCACCGGCTCCCTGGTGCAGTGGATGCGCGACCAGATGGGCCTGATCTCCACCGCCGCCGAGATCGAGACGCTCGCGCTCTCGGTCGAGGACAACGGCGGCGCCTACTTCGTACCGGCCTTCTCCGGCCTGTTCGCCCCGTACTGGCGCTCCGACGCCCGCGGTGTGATCGCCGGCCTGACCCGGTACGTGACCAAGGCGCACCTCGCGCGCGCCGTCCTGGAGGCCACCGCCTGGCAGACGCGGGAGATCGCGGACGCCATGACCAAGGACTCCGGTGTCGAGCTGACGGCGCTGAAGGTCGACGGCGGCATGACCTCCAACAACCTGCTGATGCAGACGCTCTCGGACTTCCTCGACGCGCCCGTGGTGCGCCCGATGGTCGCCGAGACCACCTGCCTCGGCGCCGCCTACGCCGCCGGTCTCGCCGTCGGCTTCTGGAGCAGCACCGACGACCTGCGCGCCAACTGGCGCCGGGCCGCCGAATGGACCCCCCGCATGGACGCGGACACCCGCGACCGTGAGTACAAGAACTGGCTCAAGGCCGTCGAGCGGACCATGGGCTGGCTCGACGACGAGAGCTGACGAGGAGCAAGAACAAGCGATGACCAGTCAGTCCACCCTGCAGTCCGTGCCCGCCCTGGGGACGGTTCCGGCCTTCGGCCCGAACCCGAGCCGTGCCGAGACCCGGGAGCAGCTCTCGAAGGCGGCCTACGACCTCCTCGTGATCGGCGGCGGCATCCTGGGCATCTCCACCGCCTGGCACGCCGCGCAGTCCGGTCTCAGGGTGGCTCTGGTCGACGCCGGCGACTTCGCCGGCGCCACCTCCTCCGCCTCCTCCAAGCTGCTCCACGGGGGTCTGCGCTACCTGCAGACCGGCGCGGTGAGGCTGGTGGCGGAGAACCACTTCGAGCGCCGTGCGGTCTCCCGCCAGGTGGCCCCCCATCTGGCGAACCCGCTCACCTTCTACCTCCCCGTGTACAAGGGCGGGCCGCACGGCGCGGCGAAGCTCGGGGCGGGCGTGTTCGCCTACTCCGCGCTCTCCGCCTTCGGCGACGGCGTCGGCCACCTGCTCAGCCCGGCGAAGGCCGCGCAGGACGTGCCGGAGCTGCGCACCGAGAACCTCAAGGCCGTGGCCGTCTACGGCGACGACCAGATGAACGACGCGCGCATGGCGCTGATGACGGTCCGCGCCGCCGTCGAGTCGGGCGCGGTCGTCCTCAACCACGCCGAGGTGACCGGCCTGCGCTTCACCCGGGGCCGGGTCACCGGCGCCGAGCTGAGGGACCGGCTGTCCGGCGAGGAGTTCGGGGTGGACGCCCGACTGGTGCTGAACGCGACCGGACCGTGGGTCGACCACCTGCGCAGGATGGAGGACCCGAACGCGGCGCCGTCCATCCGCCTGTCCAAGGGCGCGCACCTGGTGCTGAAGCGCACCTCCCCGTGGAGGGCCGCGCTGGCCACCCCGATCGACAAGTACCGGATCACCTTCGCCCTCCCCTGGGAGGACATGCTGCTGCTCGGCACCACCGACGAGGAGTACGAGGGCGACCCGGCCGACGTCGCGGTGAACGACAAGGACATCGCCCAGATACTCGACGAGGCCGCGTTCTCCGTCCGCGACCAGCAACTCGAGCGCGAACTGATCACGTACGCCTTCGCCGGGCTGCGGGTGCTGCCGGGCGGCCCCGGGGACACGGCCAAGGCCAAGCGCGAGACGGTGGTGACCGAGGGCAGGGGCGGCATGCTGTCCGTGGCGGGCGGCAAGTGGACCACCTTCCGGCACATCGGCCGTACGGTGCTGAAGAAGCTGGAGTCACTTCCGGGCGCCCCGCTGGGCGAGGACCTCGAGCCGATCTCCTCGCTGCCGAGGAAGCTGCCGCTGCCGGGTATCGCCAACCCGCGCGCCGTCGCCCACCGGCTCGTTGTGGACCGTCCGGCGCCCGGCCCGCGCATGGCCGCCGACACCGCCGAGCACCTGGCCACCCACTACGGTTCGCTGGCCTTCGACATCGCCCGGCTGGCCAATGAGAACCCGGAGCTGGGCGAGCGGGTCCACCCGGACGCCCCGGAGATCTGGGCGCAGGTCGTCTGGGCCCGGGACCACGAGTGGGCCCAGACGCCGGACGACGTGCTGCGCCGGCGTACGACGCTGACTGTCCGCGGCCTGGCCACGGACGAGGTCCGGGCGAAGGTGCGGGACCTGCTCGACGGGAAGTGACCGGCCGGGCAGTGAGCAGAACCGCCGGGCCGGCGCCGCGGCCGGCTCCCACCGCAAGGGTGCCGGCCGCGGCGCCGAGCTGTGCTTTCCTCTCCCGGGTCGGCCCGGGGAACCTCCATAATGGGCCGAGACATCCGATGTCTGAGCAGACTGGGAGGCCGGCCATGGCGGTGACCGACGAGGCGATCGAGAAGATCAAGGGAATGATCGTCTCAGGTGCGCTGCGCCCCGGCGACCGGCTGCCCAAGGAGAGCGAACTCGCCGCCGAACTCGGGCTGTCGCGCAATTCCCTGCGGGAGGCCGTGCGGGCGCTGTCCCTGATCCGGATCCTGGACGTGCGGCAGGGCGACGGCACCTACGTCACCAGCCTGGACCCACAACTGCTGCTGGAGGCACTGAGTTTCGTCGTCGACTTCCACCGCGACGACACGGTGCTGGAGTTCCTGGCCGTGCGCCGCATCCTGGAGCCGGCCGCGACCGCGATGGCGGCGTCCCGCATCAGCGAAGAACAACTGGACGCGCTCAGCGCCCAGTTGGAAGCGCTCGGCGACCGGCCTTCGGTGGAGGAGCTGGTCGCCTGCGACCTGGAGTTCCACCGGGGCATCGTACGGAGCTCCGGCAACTCGGTGCTGTGCTCCCTGCTCGACGGGCTGTCCGGACCAACCACCCGGGCCCGCGTCTGGCGCGGCCTGACCCAGGAGGACGCGGTCGGCCGCACCCTGCGCGAGCACCGCGCGATACTCGGCGCGCTGCGCGACCGGGACGCGGAGGCGGCGCGGTCGTGGGCGACCGTGCACATCGCGAGCGTGGAGCAGTGGCTGCGCTCGACCCTGTGACCCATCGGAGGTGTGGAACGGTGGACGGGTGGAGCCGCCAGGGGCGGCGGTCACGGGTGTTCGAAGGACTCGGACGGGGCAGTGATCCGTTCACTCCCCCGTGCAAGGGGGCTGCGGGCGCCCCCGCCGAACGCCGTAAGGTTGGTGGGTCAGGCGAGGGCACGTCGGAAGGAGGCACTGGGTGATCGAGCTCGAGGGGGTTCCCGAGCTGATCGACCCGGTCATGGTGGCCGCGTTCGAGGGCTGGAACGATGCCGGCGACGCCGCCTCCACCGCGGTCGCGCATCTGGAGAGGGAGTGGAAGGGCGAGGTGTTCGCGGCGCTGGACGCCGAGGACTACTACGACTTCCAGGTCAACCGCCCCACGGTGTTCATGGACGGCGGCGTGCGCAAGATCACCTGGCCGACGACCAGGTTGTCGGTGGTCCGGGTCGGCGGCGAGAAGCCGCGCGACCTGGTGCTGGTCCGCGGCATCGAACCGTCCATGCGCTGGCGCTCGTTCTGCAACGAGCTGCTCGGCTTCGCGCACGAGCTGGGCGTGGAGCTGGTGGTCATCCTTGGCGCCCTGCTCGGCGACACCCCGCACACGCGTCCGGTCCCGATCAGCGGGACCACGTCGGACGCGGATCTGGCCCGCCGCATGGACTTGGAGGAGACCAAGTACGAGGGCCCGACGGGCATCGTCGGGATCCTCCAGGAGGCCTGCACGCACGCGGGTGTCCCGGCCGTCTCGCTGTGGGCGGCGGTCCCGCACTACGTGTCGCAGCCGCCGAACCCGAAGGGCACGCTGGCCCTCCTCAACCGTCTGGAGGACCTGCTGGACCTGCGCATTCCGCTGGGCGAGCTGCCGGAGGACGCGCGTGCCTGGCAGGTGGGCGTGGACCAGCTGGCCGCCGAGGACAGCGAGGTCGCGGAGTACGTCCAGACGCTGGAGGAGGCCCGGGACACCGCCGAGCTGCCGGAGGCTTCGGGCGAGGCGATCGCGCGCGAGTTCGAGCGGTATCTGCGGCGCCGGGACGGCGGCGGCCCGTCGTCAGGCGGCCACGCCACCGCGGACGGCGGCGAGGGCGGCTCGTATCTGAGGGACGGCCCCGGCGGTCGGCCACGGCCGTCGAGACCGCCGAAGGCGGAGTCGGACGACGGGGACTCCGGGAACGACTCGTCGGAGGAATGAACGGATCAGGGGCGGTGCGCTCGACGCGCACCGCCCCTGATGCCGTGTCCGGCCGGAGGCGTGTCCGGCCGGACGGGTCAGAGAGCCACGCCCAGCAGCGCGTCCACGGCGCGCGAGACGAGACCGGGGGCGCCTGTGTCCTCTCCGCCGTACTCCTGCTGGAGGGCCACCCAGCGGTCCACCGCGGCGAGGGCCGCCGGGGCGTTCAGGTCGTCGGCGAGGGCGTCGCGGATCTCCTCGACCAGCACGTCCGCGGACGGGCCGTCGGGCCGGGAGACGGCCGAGCGCCAGCGGTCGAGACGCTCGACGGCTTCCTGGAGCACCTGGTCGGTCCACTCCCAGTCGGAGCGGTAGTGGTGGGCGAGGAGCGCGAGACGGATGGCGGCGGGGTCGACGCCGTCGCGCCTGAGCTGCGAGACGAAGACCAGGTTGCCCTTGGACTTGGACATCTTCTCGCCGTCGAGCGCGACCATGCCGGCGTGGACGTACGCCTTGGCCATGGGGAACTCGCCGGTGAGCACCTGGGCGTGCGAGGCGCCCATCTCGTGGTGCGGGAAGGCGAGGTCGGAGCCGCCGCCCTGCACCTCGAAGCCCATGCCGAGGTGGTCCAGGGCGATGGCCACGCACTCGATGTGCCAGCCGGGCCGGCCGCGGCCGAGGGAGCCCCCGTCCCAGCTCGGCTCGCCGTCCCGGGCGGCCATCCACAGCATCGGGTCGAGCGGGTTCTTCTTGCCGGGGCGGTCCGGGTCGCCGCCGCGCTCGGCGGACAGCAGCCGCATGGCCGCCGCGTCGAGGCGGGAGACCTCGCCGAAGTGGGGGTCGGACTCGACGGAGAAGTAGACGTCCCCGTCGAGCTCGTACGCCGCTCCGAGGTCACGCAGTCTCTCGACCAGCGGAACGATGCCGGGTATGGCCTCCACGGCGCCGATGTAGTGCCGGGGCGGCAGCATCCGCAATGCTGTCATGTCCTCGCGGAACAGAGCGGTCTCCTGCTCGGCCAGCTCCACCCAGTCGACGTCGTCGCGCTGCGCCCGCTCCAGCAGGGGATCGTCGACGTCGGTCACGTTCTGGACGTAGTGCACCTGCCGCTTGGTGTCGAGCCACACGCGCTGCACGAGGTCGAACGCGTTGTAGGTCGCCGCGTGCCCCATGTGGGTCGCGTCGTACGGCGTGATGCCGCAGACATAGATACGGGCGACGGGACCGGGGGCGAGAGTGACCAGGCCACCGGTCGCGGTGTCGTGGATCCTGAGGTCGCGGCCCTCACCAGGCAGGGCGGGGACCTCGGAAGCGGGCCAGGCATGCATGTCATGAGCGTAACCGGACCGCGGTCCCATCTTCGAACCGGCCCACCCCGGACGGCCGGTTGACCCACGTGTTCTCAGCCTCAGACAGGGGGCCATGGGATCGCCGGCCAGTCGCCGTTCGGCTCGGGGTGTGTGCCGGTGGTGAGCAGCGTGGTCAGCCGTGCCCGAGTGGCGTCGAGTTCGGCCGGGGTGATCAGGGCGGACAGCCGGGTCGCCAGGGGTGCGCCGGCGCGGAGGGCGCCCTTCAGAGCCTTGAGGACGGCCAGGACCTCCGGCGGGAGCGGTTCGCCCGCCCAGCCCCACAGGAGCGTGCGCAGCTTGTTCTCGACGTTGAAGGTGACGCCGTGGTCGATGCCGTAGAGGTGTCCGCCCGGGGTCGGCAGCAGGTGGCCGCCCTTGCGGTCGGCGTTGTTGATCACCGAGTCCAGCACGGCCATCCGGCGCAGCCGCTCGTCGTCGGCGTGCACCAGCAGCGCCGTGCGGCCCTCGCCGACCTCCGCGAAGCCGATCGCCTTCCACCCCGGGCCGGGTTCCTCGGCGTCCAGCAGCGCGAGCAGTTCGGCTTCCGGGGTCGCCTCGACCCACAGTTGGACCATGCCCTCGCCGTACGGGCCGTCGCGCAGCACGGTGGGCGGCACCAGCGACCAGCCGGTCGCCTCGGAGACCTCGTACGCCGCCATCTCGCGCGCGGCGAGGGTGCCGTCGGGGAAGTCCCACAGGGGCCGCTCCCCGGCGACCGGCTTGTACACGCAGGACGCCTCCTGGCCGTCGTGGGCGACCGTGCAGAACAGCGCCGCGTTGGACGCCTCGCGGATGCGGCCGCGCACGGTCAGGTCACCGTGGGCGAGCAGTTCGGCGGCCTCGGCGCCGGGCGTCACGCTCCGCGGCGGTATCCGTTCTGGCGCGGACATACGTGTCCTTCCGGGTCGAGCGGGAGGCTGCACAGCGGGCACGGCGGCCGCCCGGCGTTGACGACGTCGAGGGCGCGCTTGGCGAAGGCCCTCGCCTGCGCGCCGGTGAGCCGGACCCGCAGCATCGGGGGACCGTTCTCCTCGTCCTGGAGCAGCCGTTCCTCGGCCTCGGCGAGGTCCTCCTCGGACTCCGCGTCGAGCTCGACGAGGGCCTGCGCCTCGACGATCATGCGCTGTTCCTCGCCGTCCCAGGCGAGCGCCATGGTGCCCACCCGGAACTCCTCCTCGATGGGAGTGTCCAGCGGGCCCGTGTCGGCGATCTCGGTGGGCGCCACGGCGGGCACGGCGGCGCTGCCGCCGCTGCGGCGCAGCACCTCGTCCAGCAGCTCGTCCATGCGCTCGGCGAGCGCGGCGACCTGGGTCTTCTCCAGGGCCACGCTGGTCACCCGGGGGCCTGCGGTGGCCTGGAGGAAGAACGTACGGCGCCCGGGCAGTCCGACCGTGCCGGCCACGAAGCGGTCCGGGGGGTCGTAGAGGAACACCTGACGGGACACGTCCTGTCTCCATGGGAATCGTGAGAACGTCTGAATCGGGAAGTCGACGGCGACCGCTTCACCCTACTGCGGCCGACGATCACGGTGCGCCCGCGCCGCCGCCGACCGGTGCGTCGTCGCCCTCCGGCTCCTCGCGCGGCGCCAGGGACGCGAAGTCCCCGGTGTCGCCGAGCCGCACCAGGAAGGGCCGCAACCGGGTGTAGCGGATCGCGGTGACGGAACAGGGTTCGACGGAGATCCTCTGGAAGAGGTCCAGGTGAAGGCCGAGCGCGTCCGCGACGAGGGACTTGATGATGTCACCGTGGGAGCACATGAGGTAGGCGGCGTCGGCGCCGTGGTCGCGCTCCACGCGCGCGTTCCACTCGCGCACCGCCTCGGCGGCGCGGGTCTGCATCGCGCGCATGGACTCGCCCCCGGGGAACGCGGCCGCCGAGGGGTGCGCCTGCACCACCTCCATCAGCGGCTCGTCCTTGAGCTCGGCGAGCTTGCGGCCGGACCAGTCGCCGTAGTGGCACTCGCCGATCCGCTCGTCCGTGTGCGCGGTCAGTTCCGGCCGGGCGTCCAGCAGCGGTCGTACGGTTTGCCGGCAGCGCTGCAGCGGACTGGTGACGACTTCGGCGATCGGCAGTCCGTCGAGCCGCCCCGGCAGCGCGGCGGCCTGCGCGGTGCCGCGTTCGTCCAGGGCGACACCGGGGGTCCAGCCGGCGAGCAGCCCGGCGGTGTTGGCGGTGGAGCGTCCGTGCCTGACGAGGATCAGCGTGGGCATGCCGCCAGGGTAGGCGTACGGACGCTCCGGGTGGCGACCGGAGGAAAGGAGAACACACTCTGTGATCGTCGACTGTGCCGTCCACCGCGACGGCCACCGCGCTTCGGGCCTCGCTGACTGTTCAAGCGGTGGGACTGGCTGTAGGACCTGCGTCAAATGTCAGGCGTACTCGGGTGCCGGGGCGGCGGGTCCGCCGAGGGCGTTGCGCCGCTCGGGCATGCGCAGGGTCACCATCCGGCGCCGGCCCACCAGCCGCTCGTAGACGTACACGGCGTGGATGCCGGCCGCGAGGAGCGCCGACCTGGCCGCGGACCAGCCGAGGATGCGGCCCATACGGGCCATGACGGCGAGGCTGACCGCGCGGTGGACGCGGATCTCGGCGAGCGCGCACGCGTGCAGCGTCCGCTGGATGGTCCGGCCGTACCCGGCGGCGGCGAGGCGCAGCAGTTCCTCGTGGCAGTAGGCGAGGTGGTTGTCCTCGTCACCCGCGATCATCCGCACCGCCCGTCCGATGCCGGGGTGGTCGCCGAAGTGCCGGCACAGCAGCCTCATCTGCTCGCAGGCGCGCTGTTCGGTGACCCGGCTGTGGGCCAGGTAGACGACGAGGTCCTCCACGGTGAGCGGCTCGTCGGTCCGGAGGCGGTCGTGCGCCAGCCCGATGCCCCGCCGTTCCAGGAGCATCGTGTAGTCCGTCTCCGGGGGCACCGGCACGGGTTCCAGACCGCGCTTCCTCAGCAGGGCGCGGAAGATCCGGCCGTGCTTGTCCTCGTCCGCCCCGTGGCGGGCGATCTTCGGGGCGAGGCCGCGCTCGGCGGGCGGTACGAGCGCCGCGATCCGGCCGTTCTCCCAGCCGCCCTGGGCCTCCCCGCCGGCCGCGATGGAGCAGAACAGCCGGAACGACTCGTCGTGGTCGAGGATCTCCTGGAACAGGCTTCTGGGCGAAAGCACCGCGGGCCACCTCCCTGCCTGACTGCCGCGCAGCACGAGTCAAATGCGACCGCGCGGGTGCCGCAACAGGGGTGCGGTCGCACTGCGCCGAACGGAGGAGCGTTCGGCGAGCGGCGGGTACGGGGGGAGCGGGGCCGGACACGGGCGTAACCGCGCGGCGGCGGGCGCGTTGTTCTCCGTAACGGCCGTGGCGGGGAAGACCCCCGAGCCCCCACCACGGCCGCGAGAAGCCACGGACGTACCGCCTGCCGTGTCGCGGCGGGCGGTCACGCCAGCCCGGCGCGCTCCAGAGCCTCGGTGCCGGCCCGGAGCGAGGCAAGCCGCTCCTCCAGCGTGAAGCCCGCGGGGGCGAGAGTCAGCGTGGTGACCCCGGCCGCCGCGTAGGCCTTCATGCGGTCCGCGATCCGGTCGACGGAGCCGAGCAGCGTGGTCTGGTCGATGAGCTGCTGTGGTACGGCGGCCGCGGCGCCCTGCTTGTCGCCGGACAGGTACTTGTCCTGGATCTCGGCGGCCTCCTTCTCGTAGCCCATGCGGCGGGCGAGCTGGTTGTAGAAGTTCTGCCTGCGGCTGCCCATGCCGCCCACGTACAGCGCGGTGTAGGGGCGGAAGGTGTCGGCGAGGCGGGACACGTCCTTGTCGTCGCCGACGGCCAGGGGGAGGGTCGGGCAGACGTCGAAGCCGTCCAGGGTCCGGCCGGCCTTCTCGCGGCCGGCGCGCAGGTGCCTGACCGCGGTCTCCTCGAGGTGGTCGGCGGAGGGGAAGATGAGCAGCGCGCCGTCGGCGATCTCGCCGGTCTGCTCCAGATTCTTCGGGCCGATGGCGGCGATGTAGAGCGGGATGTGCTCGCGCTGCGGGTGCACGGTCAGCTTGATCGGCTTGCCGGGGCCGCCCGGCAGCGGCAGCGTCCAGTGCTCGCCGTCGTACGTCAGCCGCTCCCGCGTCATCGCCTTGCGGACGATCTCGACGTACTCGCGGGTGCGGGCCAGCGGCTTGTCGAACTTCACGCCGTACCAGCCCTCGGACACCTGCGGGCCGGAGACGCCGAGACCGAGCCGGAAGCGGCCGCCGGACAGCGAGTCCAGCGTGGCGGCCGTCATCGCCGTCATCGCGGGCTGCCGGGCGGGGATCTGGAAGATGGCCGAGCCCACGTCGATGCGCTCGGTCTGCGCGGCGACCCAGGTGAGCACGGTGGCCGCGTCCGAGCCGTAGGCCTCGGCGGCCCAGCACACGGCGTATCCGAGCCGGTCCGCCTCCTGCGCGACGGCCAGGTTGTCCGCGTCCATGCCGGCACCCCAGTAGCCGAGGCTGATCCCAAGCTGCATGCCGTTCCCCTTACCGATCAGTAACGTCCCTTGTGCGGGGAACACTAGCGCGGGCCCGCTGCAGGCGGCAGTGCACGACCTGCGCGACGGCCGGTTCGCGGCGCCGCCCCGGCGGGCGGAGACCGGGTTGTCCACAGGTCACCCACGTGCCAGCCGTGGCCAGTAATCTCGGCGACCATGGAGCAGAGGCATCTCGGCCGTACGGGCCTGCGCGTGTCCCGCATCGGCCTCGGCACCCTCACCTGGGGCCGGGACACCGACGAGCACGACGCCGCGGACATGCTGAAGGTGTTCTGGGAGGCGGGCGGCACCCTCGTGGACACGGCGGACGTGTACGGCGACGGACAGGCCGAGTACCTGCTCGGGCGGCTCATGGACGGCCTCGTGCCCCGCCGTGACCTGGTCCTCTCGACCAAGGCGGGCAGCGTGCCGGACCCGGACCGGCGCTTCGACGGCTCCCGCGGCCATCTGCTGGCCGCGCTGGACGCCTCCCTCGCCCGCCTCGGCACGGACTACGTCGACGTGTGGCACGTCCACGCCTTCGACCCGCACACGCCCCTGGAGGAGACCCTCCACGCCGTCGACCTCGCCGTCGGCAGCGGCCGGGTGCGCTACGCGGGTGTCTCCAACTTCTGCGGCTGGCAGCTGGCCAAGGCGGCGACCTGGCAGCTCGCGGCGCCCGGCGCCCGGACGCGGCTGGCCAGCACGCAGATGGAGTACTCGCTGCTGCAACGCGGCGTGGAGCGCGAGGTGCTGCCCGCCGCGCTGGACCTGGGCGTCGGCCTGCTGCCGTCCTCACCGCTGGGCCGCGGCGTGCTGACCGGCAAGTACCGCAACGGGACACCGCCGGACTCGCGGGGCGCCTCGGAGCACCTGGCGCCGTTCGTCGAGCCGTACCTGGACGACACCGCGGGCCGCATCGTGGACGCGGTGTCCACAGCGGCGGACGGGCTGGCGGTGACCCCGCTCCAGGTGGCCCTCGCCTGGGTCCGGGACCGGCCCGGCGTGGCGGCGCCGATCGTCGGCACCCGCAACGCGCAGCAGCTCACGGCGGTGCTGTCAGTGGAGGCGCTTAGTCTTCCCGACGAGATCTGCCGGGCGCTCGACGACGTGTCGGAGCCCGTGCACCGCTATCCCGATCACGACTGGAGCACGCTGTGAGCACGGAGCCGGAGACCACGGAACAGACCGGGCCTGGCACCCCGGACCCCGGGGCGGACAACGGCCTGCGCCACGACGGCCCTGTCGTGGAGGGCGGGACGTCGGGGGACGGCGCGCCGGAAGGCGGGGCGGCTGCGGAGGGCGACGCCTCGGAGGTCGGCCCGAGCGCGGGGGGCGGCGCGTCGGAAGCCGAGGGGACCGGAGAGGACGGCGCCTCCGAAGCCGGGACGGCCTCAGGTGAGGGCGTCACTCCCGGTGCGGGCGACGCCCCGGAGAGCGGCGCGCGCGACAGCGGCTCGGCGGACGACGGGCGGCCCAGTGCGGATGCGGACGACGCGGACTCGGACGGGGTCGAGCGGTCCGAGGCCGAGGCCGAGTTGGCGGCTCAGCGGGTCGAGCGGGCGCGGATCGAGCAGCGGAAGGCCGAGCGGAAGGGGCCGATCGAGAGCGGCGGCAAGCTCAGCGGCAAGGCGGCCGACCTGCTTGCCGCCGTGCGGGCCGTGGAGAGCGGTGAGAAGCCCGCGGCCACCGTCTTCGCCGAGTCCGAGCCCGCACCGCGCCGCCCCGCCCCCGAATCGGCACCGCGGCCGAGGACCGCAGCGCCCGAGGCCGGCACCGCGCCCGCCGCGCCGGCGCTGGAGACCGTCCAGGCGGTGCGCCGGGTGCTGGCCCGGGGCGGCGCCCCGGAGACGCTCGCCCCGCAGGTCGCCGCGGCCCTCGGCGAGGGCGCGGAGGAGCGGCTGCACGCCGACCCCTGGCAGTTGCTGCACGTCACCGGCGTACGGCCGGAGCAGGCCGACGGATTCGCGCGCGCCCTGCTCGGCGCGGAGTGCGGCCCGGACGACGAGCGTCGCGGCCGGGCCTTCACCGTGTGGCTGCTGGAGCAGGCCGCCCTCGCCGGGCACACGGCCCTGGAAGCCCCGGCCCTGACCGCCGCCCTGGCCCAGCGGGCGGTGCCCGACCCCGAAGCGGCCCTGCACGGCACGCTGGCGGAGGGCGAGGCCCTGGTGTTCCAGGACGCCCTGGAGGAAGCCCCGGCCACCGAGGAGGCGGACGAGGACGGCGGGCGCCCGGTCCGCGTCCTCGTCGGCCTGGAGCGGTACGCGCTCGCCGAGGAGAGTCTGGCCGACGGACTCGCCCGTCTGAACAACTCCGCGCCGAAGGAAGGCGGTTCGGCCTCGGACTGGGAGCGGGCCGCCGCGTCCGTCCAGGGCTCGGCCGCCGAGTTGCTCCGCGCCGTCGCGGGACACGGCCTGGTGCTGCACACCGGCGGGGAGGCGTCCCGTGTGGAGCCCGCGCGGCTGCTCGGTGAGGCGGGTCGTCTCGGGCTGCGCGCCTGGGCCGCCGCCCACAGCCCGCTCGGCCGGGACGGCTTCGGGCAGCTCCTCCGGCGGTCCCCGCAGGCGCAGGAGCCCTCAGAGGCGCCCGCGCCCGCCGTCGCCACGGTGGCCGGTCTGCTGTCCGGCGCCGAGGGCCCCGGCCGCGACGAGGACGGTTCGCTCGCGCTGGACCTCCTCGTCGTGCTCGACGCGCCCCAGCTGGACGTGGAGACGGCGGCCCTGCTGGTGGAGTCGCTGCCGGACGGGGCGAGGCTGGTGCTGGCCGGGGATCCGGCGGTGCTGTGGTCCGCGGGGCCGGGACGGGTGTTCGCGGATCTGCTGGCTGCGCGGGTGTGCCCGCAGATCGCCTCGCGCGTGCCGGACCCGGGCCCACTGGGCGAGCTGGTCTCCGGCATCGGCGCGGGCGAGCTGAACCAGGTGGCGGCGCCCGGCAAGGAGGTCGTGATCGTCCCGGTGCGGGACGCGGGCGAGGCCGTGCACCGCACCGTGCAGCTGGTCGCGGACTCGGTGCCGCGGGCGATCGGCGTCCCGGCCGAGCAGACCGTGGTGATCACCCCCGGTCACGGCGGCGCGGCCGGCACGCGTGCGCTGAACGCGGCGCTGAAGGCGCGGCTCAACCCGGGCCCCGGCCGCTTCGGCGGCTTCGACCCGGGCGACCGGATCGCCTACTCCCCCGCCCCGGGCCGTACGCTGCCCGGTCATGTGGTGAAGGCCGACGCCGAGGGGCTGCACCTGTCCTGCTCGGGCGACCACGTGGTGCTCCCGAAGGAGCGGGTGGAGACGCAACTGCGGCACGGGTGGGCGCTGACCGCGCACCAGGCCGTGGGCGGCCGGTGGCCCGCGGTGGTCGTCGTACTGCCCGGCGACGCGGCACAGGCGCTCAGCCGCCCATGGGTCTACACGGCGTTCAGCCGGGCCGACCGGCATCTGTCCGTGGTGCACGGCGTGGAGCACGCGCTGCCCCGAGCCGTGGCCGAGATCCCGGCCAAGCCCCGTACGACCCGTCTGCCCGCCCTGCTCCAGCCCCCGGCGCAGGACCCCCGGACACGGGAGGGGAGGGCCGGCTGACGTCCCGGAGCACACGCCTCAGCCACCACGGGCCCCCGGCGTGCGGACCGGGCGGACCGGCGAGTGCCGGTCCGCCCGCGGCCTCAGCGGTCGTTCGCGTCCAGCGGTTCCAGGTCCTCGTCGTCGAGCGGCGCGTTGAAGTCGTCCTCGTCGAGGTCGTCGTCCTCGTCCTCGTCCTCGTCCTCGTCGAGATCGTCGTCGTCCAGCTCGTCGTCCTCGTCGAAGACGGCGCTGACGTCGAAGCGGCAGACGACCCGCTCCGGGTCGACGTGCTCGAAGGGAGCGTTCAGCCAGTCGCCCGGGTCGGCGGGCTCGTCCGCGGCGGTGACCCACAGGGTGGAGTCGCCTTCCTCCAGGCCGAACTCCTTGTGCCGGGAGGCGATCTCGTCCGGTTCGAACTCGCCGAACAGAATGCCGATCGCCCCGTGCACCGTGCCGGAGGCGCCCTCGGCGGTGCCCAGGACGGCCTCGGAGTCCGCGGCCTCCACCCGCTGAGCCTGCGCCAGCAGCCGCTGCGGCTCGGCCACGGCGTAGTCGCGGCGGATCAGCACACTGATCGCGTTCGGCTCCTCGGGGCCCGTGTACGGCGGCAGCGAGTCGTCACCGGGGATCTCGAAGGGCGTGACCTCGTCGTAGCGGTCGTAGAGCAGTTCGTCGTACGCCTCCGCGGCCGCGGCCAGCTGGTTGAACGCCTCGTAGACGGCCGGGTCTTCGTCCCCCGACCTGCGTTCGACCGCGGCCAGGTGGCGGTCGAGCGCGGTCTTGACCGCCTCGGCGGCGGCGCGTACCTCGGCAGCGGTGGGCTGCGCAGCATCAGACATAGTGCAGACGCTATCCGTACCGGGCCCCAGACCGCACAATAGATGCGATGCCGGAATACGAATTTGTCGACGTGTACGTCCCGCGCGGGGTGTCCCGCAAGGAGACGGCACGTCTGCTGACGGACCACGCCGAGTACGGACACTGGGAGTTGTACCGTCTGAGCCTGCTGCGCGACGGCAGCCGCAGGGTGCGGTTGCGCCGGCGGATCATCCGCCAGGTGCGCGCCACGTGGTGAGCTGAGGCGGCCCGGGCCACAGCGGACCCCGCAGACGCGGGGCCCGCTCTGTCATGCGCATCCGTTTTCGGGCTACCTGGTGGAGGCCCGGGCCCTGCGGTACAGCACGGCACCCGCGAGCAGCGCGCCCGCGCCCACCGGCAGGACGGCGCCCATCGGCAGTTCGCTGCCGGTCTGGGCGAGCTGTGCCCGGCTGGGGGCGGCGACGGACTGCGCGTCCGGCTGGTTCACCCGCGTCGAGCCACCGGGGGTGTCGCTGCCACCACCGGTGGAGGGTGGCGTGGCCGGGGTGCCAGGAGTCCCAGGTGTGCCTGGCTGACCGGGGGTGCCGGGGTGGCCAGGCGTACCCGGGTGACCGGGCGTCCCGGGGTTCCCCGGTGTGCCGGGCGGGACGTCCCGGTCGTCGCCCGGAGGCGTGGTGCGGCTCCCACCGCCGTTGCCGCAGCGGTTGCCCGTGGCCGGGTTGGCCACGCCGATCACGTCGACGCTGTTGCCGCAGACGTTGACGGGCACGTGGACCGGCACCTGGACGTGGTTGCCGGAGCCGACGCCGGACGAGCCGCTGGTGCGCCCCTCGGCGTGGGAGCCGCCGTTGTTCCCGGACGCACTGCTGCCGCCACCGTGCTGGGCGCAGGTGTTGCCGGCCGCGGGGTTGAGCAGCCCGACGACGTCGATCGTGTTGCCGCAGACGTTCACCGGCACGTGCACCGGCACCTGCACCGTGTTGCCGGACAGCACGCCCGGTGAGCCGGACGCGGCTCCGGACGCGCCCGCGTCGGCGTGGGCGTAGCCGCTCGCCGCGGCGATCACGCCGGTGGCTGCGGCCACCGTCATCAGGCCCTTGCGGGTGACCTGTCGCATTTTGCTGAATCCCTGCCTTCGACCTTCTCGAACCTTCCGGAACGCGCGGTCGCACCCGTCGGAATTCCGCCGTCGCGACCGCGCCGATGAACCGGTCGGCCCCGGAGCGCATGGCGGGCGCTCCGGGGCCGACGGGACCCCCCACGGAGTCGTTGGAGTCAGACCCTCACGGGGCGGGGCACAACATCAGTGGTTGGCGCAGGTGTTGCCGACGGCGGGGTTCAGCAGCCCGATCACCGAGATCGTGTTGCCGCACACGTTCACCGGCACATGAACGGGCACCTGGATGACGTTGCCGGAAACGACGCCCGGGGACTGCACGGCAGCGCCCTGGGCTCCCGAGTCGGCGGCGGCCATCCCAGCGCCCGCGAGAACCAGTCCACCGGTGGCGACCGCGGCAGCGACGACCTTCTTGATCATTGTTCCTCCTCGTTGGCAAATGCGATCTCATGTTGCTGATCGCATCACCTGTAACGAGGAGGGACTAATCGGGATACGAGCTTATGGTCGCATTCACTCGTCCCGGTCATTCCCGCACGCGCGGTCGATTACCGAGGTCAAGCCGGTGATGACGGATCCGGACGGATCTCAGGACGCGTCGATGAACCGGTCGAGGACGCGCACCCCGAACCTCAGGCCGTCCACCGGCACCCGCTCGTCCACGCCGTGGAACATGCCCGCGAAGTCCAGCTCCGGCGGCAGCTTCAGCGGCGCGAACCCGAAGCCCCGGATGCCCAGGTCGTCGAAGGACTTGGCGTCGGTGCCGCCGGAGAGCATGTACGGGATGGCCTTCGCGGCCGGGTCCTCGGCCAGCAGCGCGGACTGCATCGCCTCCACCAGGGCCCCGTCGAAGGTGGTCTCGACGGCCTTGTCGGCGTGCACGTCCTCGCGCTTGATCTTCGGCCCCAGGATCCGGTCCAGGTCGGCGAGGAACTCCTCCTCGAAGCCGGGCAGGAACCGCCCGTCGACGTGCGCGGTGGCCTCGCCCGGGATGACGTTGACCTTGTAACCGGCGCCCAGCTGCGTGGGGTTGGCGGTGTTGCTCAGGGTCGCGCCGATGAGCTTGGCGATGCCGCCGAGCTTCGCGATCGTGCCGTCCATGTCCTCCGGGTCGAGCTTGGTGCCGAGCGCGTCGCCCAGCTCGTCCAGGAAGGCGCGGGTGGTCTTGGTCACGCGCACCGGGAACCTGTGCCGCCCGAGCCGGGCGACGGCCTCCGAGAGCTCGGTGATCGCGTTGTCCCGGTGGATCATCGAGCCGTGCCCCGCGGTGCCGGCCACGGTCAGCTTCATCCAGTGCATGCCCTTCTCGGCCGTCTGGATCAGGTACAGCCGCCGCTGTTCGCTGACGGTGAAGGAGAACCCGCCGACCTCGCTGATCGCCTCGGTGACCCCCTCGAACAGGTCCGGGTGGTTGTCCACCAGGTACCGGGCGCCGTACGTGCCGCCCGCCTCCTCGTCGGCGAGGAAGGCGAGCACGATGTCCCGCGGGGGCCTGCGTCCGCTGCGCAGCCGGTCGCGCACGACTGCCAGCGTCATCGCGTCCATGTCCTTCATGTCGACCGCGCCGCGGCCCCACACGCACCCGTCCGCGACCTCGCCGGAGAAGGGGTGGTGGGTCCAGTCGTCGGCGTTGGCCGGTACGACGTCGGTGTGGCCGTGGATCAGCAGCGCGGGCCGGGAGGGGTCCTCGCCCTCGATGCGGGCCACCGTCGAGGCCCGGCCCGGGTGCGACTCGAAGATCTTCGGCTCCAGCCCCACCTCGGCGAGCTTCTCGGCGACGTACTCGGCCGCCCTGCGCTCACCCGGTCCCGAGTGGTCGCCGTAATTGCTGGTGTCGATCTGGATCAGCTCACGGCAGAGGTCCACGACCTCGTCCTCGCCGGTGACGCCCCTGGCCGTGCCCGTCTCGCTCACGCTGCTTCCTCCCGCTGTGTGCTGGTGGCCACCCCGTGTGCCGGTGGTCCACTCATCCTCCCCCTCCCCCGCCCCGGCCCCAAGAGAGCCTCCGGCCCCGGCCCGCCCCCGCGCGGCCCCGGGGCGGGCCGGGGGGATCGGGCCTGCCCGAAAGCCTGGTAATGTTTGCCTCGTCGCCGCGGGAAGGCCCGCGCGACACACACCCCGTCCGGGTGGCGGAATGGCAGACGCGCTAGCTTGAGGTGCTAGTGCCCGTATAGGGCGTGGGGGTTCAAGTCCCCCCTCGGACACCATCGGGAAACGGTGTCGACCGGTATCGGTCGGCACCGTTTCCGCGTTCGCGCCGCGCGGGGCTACACGTGCGCCGCCGCCATGTGGTCCGTGAACCAGTCCCGGGCCAGGTCGGTCACCGTCTCCAGGGCACCGGGCTCCTCGAAGAGATGGGTGGCGTCGGGGACGACGGCGAGGTGGCTCTCGCAGCGCAGAAGGGACTGCGCCCGGCGGTTGAGGTCGAGGACGACGGTGTCGGCGCCGCCGACGATGAGCAGGGTGGGAGCGGTCACGGCCGGCAGGCGCGGTCCGGCGAGGTCGGGCCGGCCGCCGCGGGAGACCACGGCGGCTATGTGCGCGCCGGGTTCCGCCGCGGCCCAGAGCGCGGCGGCCGCGCCGGTGCTGGCGCCGAAGTAGCCGACCGCCAGCCGCTCGGCGCCGGGCCGGCCGCGCAGCCAGCCGGTGGCGCCGGTGAGCCGGTCTGCCAGCAGCGTGGTGTCGAACACGTTGGCCCGGTCCTGCGCCTCCTCCTCGGTGAGCAGGTCGAACAGGAGGGTGCCGAGGCCGGCCCGGTTCAGGCCCTCGGCGACGAACCGGTTCCGCGGGCTGTGCCGTCCGCTGCCGCTGCCGTGTGCGAAGACCACGATGCCGACGGCGTCGGGGGGCACGGTCAGGTGGCCGCCGAGCCGCACGGCGCCGGCCGCCACCTCCACCTCGCGGTCGAAGGGGTACCTGTGGAGGCGGCCCGCCGTCCGGCGGAGGCAGGCGACGACGTCCTCGTCGTCGAGTTGGGCGAAGTCGGCGTAGAACTGGCCGACCGCGAAGAAGTCCGGCGGGGTGGCCAGGCACACGAGCTCGTCGGCCTCGCCGCCGAGCCGGTGCGTCCAGTCCGGCGGTGCGACGGGGACCGCCAGCACGGTACGCGCGGCCCCGCGGGCGCGTACCGTCCGGCAGGCCGCCCGCGCGGTCGAGCCGGTGGCCACGCCGTCGTCGACGACCACGACGGTCCGGCCCGCGACCGCGACCGGTGGCCGTTCGCCCCGGTAGCGCGCGGCACGCCGCTCGAGCTCGCCGCGTTCGCGCTCCTCGACGCGCGCGAGTTCCCCGGGGGTGACACGTGCCTGGCGCAGCACGTCCTCGCCCAGTACGCGTACGCCGTCCTCACCGATCGCTCCCATGCCCAGTTCCGGGTGGGAGGGCACTCCGAGTTTCCGTACCAGGCACACGTCCAGCGGTGCGCCGAGGGCCTCCGCGACGACCTCGGCCACGGGGACGCCGCCCCGGGGCAGGCCGAGCACCACGACGTCCTGGCCGGTGAGGTGTTCCAGGCGGGCGGCCAGCCGCCGTCCCGCGTCGAGACGGTCCGTGAAGAGCACTGTCCGGCTCCCTCACTCCCTGGGTGCCCAAAGGGGGACGGGAGGCGTCGCCTCGGGCGCCCCCACCGCGTCGATGTCGCCCGCGGCGGCGCGCAGCAGCTCGCGGCCGAGTGCGATCAGCGCGCGGCCGGCCGCGAGTTCGTCGCCGATCTCGGGCACCGCCCTGTCGTACGGATTGCGGCGGGCCTCCGCCCGGGTCTCCAGGACGTTGTCGCCGGTGTCCAGGACGATCCGGGCGGTGGTGTCCGGGTCGTGTTCGGACAGGTACAGACTGAGCCGCCACTCCTTGACGGACGGAAGCCGGCTGCCGACGGGTCGAGTCATCGTCCGTGTCTCCTCAACTCCGGTGGGAGGCAAGGCCACACTGTCGAGGCGACGAGCGACCCGGCGTGGCCTCCGTCTTCCACTGTGCCTCCGTCGCGCGCGTGCCGCACGGGCGCGACGGGGGAAGGGGGCACACCGGGGGCGGGCGGGTGCGCCGGCGCGGGCAGAATGGGGGCATGACCACGCGTTCCTGCCCGTGCGGGCTGCCCGAGCCGTACGAGAGCTGCTGCGGCCGCTACCACGGTGGTGCCGCCGCGGCGCCGACCGCCCAGGCGCTGATGCGGTCGCGGTACTGCGCCTTCGTGCGGCGGGACGCGGGGTATCTGCTGCGGACCTGGCACCCGCGGACCCGGCCGGCGCGGCTCGACCTCGATCCCGGGATGCGCTGGACGGGGCTGGAGATCCTCGGGGCGACGGACGGTTCGGCCTTCCACAGCACCGGGACGGTGACGTTCCGTGCGTCCTACCGCGGCGGCTCGCTGCTCGAGCGCAGCCGGTTCGAGCGGGTCGACGGGGCGTGGGTGTACGTGGACGGGGACTTCCCCGAGCAGTGAGGACGCGCCGGGCTACGGCGCCAGGACGTCCAGTTCCTGGAGGGCGCCGACGGTGATCTCGCGGGTCAGGCGCTCGGCGCGGTCAGCGTCGCGGGCCCGGACGGCCTCGGCGAGCTGGACGTGGAGGGTGACGGCGGCGGGGTCGGGCTCCTCGAACATGACGTCGTGCTGGGTGCGGCCCGCCAGGACCTCGGCGACCACGTCGCCGAGGCGCGCGAACATCTCGTTGCCGGAGGCGCTGAGGATCACGCGGTGGAAGGCGACGTCGTGGACCAGGTACGCCTGAAGCCGGTGGTGACCGCGCGAGTTGGCCACCATGCCCAGGGCGCACTCGGTGAGCTCGGCGCACTGCGCGGGGGTGGCGAGCCGGGCGGCCAGGCCCGCGGCGACCGGTTCGACGGCGGAGCGCAGCACGGTCAGCGACCGCAGCTGCCGGGGCCGGTCGGCGCCGGCCAGGCGCCAGCGGATGACCTGCGGATCGTAGACGTTCCACTCGGTCTGGGGGAGCACGGTCACGCCGACGCGGCGGCGCGAGGCGACCAGGTGCATGGACTCCAGGACGCGGACGGCCTCGCGCATCACGGAGCGTGACACGTCGAAGCGCTGTGCCAGTTCGTCGGTGCGCAGCACGCTGCCCGGCGGATACTCGCCCGCGGTGATGGCGGGGCCGAGGGTGTCCAGTACGCGGCCGTGCAGCCCTCGGCCCGGTGTGCTCATGCACTCAGCGTACGGGGCGGATCACGAACTCAAAAAGTCAGACTTATATGTCACAAACTCTTGAATTAGTCGTACCTATGGGTTTCAGTGTGGCGGACGCCGGATGTCGGCGTCCCATGTCGAGGAAGACAGCGAGGCAGTGATGCGCACCCCCCACGTCGTCGTGGTGATGGGCGTCGCCGGCACGGGCAAGACCACGATCGGTCCCCTGCTCGCCGCCCGGCTCGGCGTCCCGTACGCCGAGGGCGACGACTTCCACCCACAGGCCAACATCGCCAAGATGACGGCCGGGATCCCGCTCGGCGACGAGGACCGGTGGCCGTGGCTCGACGCCATCGGCGCCTGGGCCCACGGGCGGGCGGGGCTGGGTGGGGTGGTGAGCAGCTCGGCGCTGAAGCGGTCGTACCGCGACCGCCTGCGGGCCGCGGCTCCCGGCGTCGTCTTCGTGCACCTGACGGGCGACCGGAAGCTCATCGAGGACCGAATGGCGCACCGCCGGGGTCACTTCATGCCGACGGCGCTGCTGGACTCCCAGTTCGCCACGCTGGAGCCGCTCCAGCGGGACGAACGGGGCGTCGCGGTCGACGTCTCCGGGTCGCCCGAGGAGATCACCGCACGCGCGGTGGCCGCGCTGGAATGCCTCGACAGCCCCACGCAGTCATCCGAGGCGCAGCGGCGCTGAGCGCCGGCGCCTCTCCCCCATCCTCGCCGACTGCGGCACACCTCTGCCCACCGTCCCTCTTCACCTGCAAGGGAACACCGTGACCAGACTCAGCGTCGAGATGCTGGCAGCGGACGCGCCCCCGCCGATCACCTCGGCCGGCCACGCTCAGCTCGGCATCGCCGTCCTCGTCGGCATCGCCGTCATCGTCCTGCTCATCACCCGGTTCAAGCTGCACGCCTTCCTGTCGCTGACCATCGGATCGCTGGTGCTCGGCGCGGTCGCCGGGGCACCGCTCGACAAGGCGATCGCCAGCTTCACCACGGGCCTGGGCTCCACCGTCGCCGGCGTGGGCGTGCTGATCGCCCTCGGCGCGATCCTCGGCAAGCTGCTCGCCGACTCCGGCGGCGCCGACCAGGTCGTCGACACGATCCTGGCGAAGGCCAGGGGCCGGGCGATGCCGTGGGCGATGGTGCTGATCGCCTCCGTGATCGGTCTGCCGCTGTTCTTCGAGGTCGGCATCGTGCTGCTGATCCCGGTCGTGCTGATGGTGGCCAAGCGCGGCAACTACTCCCTGATGCGCATCGGCGTGCCGGCGCTGGCCGGTCTGTCCGTGATGCACGGTCTGATCCCGCCGCACCCCGGCCCGCTGGTCGCCATCGACGCGGTCAAGGCCAACCTGGGCGTGACGCTGGCGCTCGGCATCCTCGTCGCCATACCCACGGTGATCATCGCCGGTCCGCTGTTCGCCAAGGTCGCGGCCCGCTGGGTGGACGTCCCCGTGCCGGACCGGATGCTGCCCCAGCGCCCGTCGGAGGAGCTTCAGCGGCGTCCGAGCTTCGGCGCCACGCTGGCCACGGTGCTGCTCCCGGTGGTGCTGATGCTGGCCAAGGCCCTGGTCGACATCGTCGTGGACGACCCGGCGAACATGACCCAGCGTGTCTTCGACGTCATCGGCTCCCCGCTGATCGCGCTGCTCGCCGCCGTGCTCGTCGGTGTCTTCACGCTGGGCATGCCGGCCGGTTTCAGCAAGGAGCGGATCTCCTCGACCGTCGAGAAGGGCCTCATGCCCATCGCCGGCATCCTGCTGATCGTGGGCGCGGGCGGCGGCTTCAAGCAGACGCTGATCGACGCCGGAGTGGGCCAGATGGTCCTGGACATCTCCAAGGACTGGTCGATCCCCGCGCTGCTGCTGGCCTGGCTGATCGCGGTGGCGATCCGGCTCGCGACCGGTTCGGCGACCGTGGCGACCATCTCGGCGGCCGGTCTGGTCGCCCCGCTCGCGGCCGACATGTCGACCACGCACGCCGCTCTGCTGGTGCTGGCCATCGGCGCCGGTTCGCTGTTCTTCAGCCATGTCAACGACGCCGGGTTCTGGCTGGTGAAGGAGTACTTCGGGCTGAGCGTCGGCCAGACGATCAAGAGCTGGTCGGTCATGGAGACGATCATCTCGGTGGTGGCGGGCGCCCTGGTCCTGCTGTTGTCCCTGGTGATCTAGGGGTACGCCGTCGCGGGGGGGCCGGGCGGGCCCCCCCCCCCCCCCCCCCCCCCCCCCCCCGCCGCGTCCGTACGTGCGTGTGCCGCTTGCCCTACGGGCGCCACAGCGGGTGTTGCTCGGTCGCCCACTCGCGGGTCACCAGGCCGGTGCGCAGACCGCGGCGGGCCTCCGGGTCGCCGAGTGCCATGCCGATGTGGCCGGCCAGGACGACGCCGATGGTCAGGGCGAGCCAGTCGTGGACGAAGGTCGCGCTGGTGCGCCAGGCCACCGGGGTGAGGTGGGTGAACCACATCATCAGACCCGTGCCGAGCATGACCAGGCCGGCGCCGGCGATCCAGGCGGCGTAGATCTTCTGGCCGGCGTTGAACTTTCCGGCCGGGCGGGAGGCGGGCCGGCGGTCGCGGCGTAGTACGGCGCGCAGCCAGACCCGGTCGTGCCGGCCGAAGCGGTTGAGGAAGCGCAGATCGGCGCGGAATGCGCGGGAGGCCAGGCCCAGCAGCACCGGTACAGGCAGGGCGAGGCCCGCGCACTCGTGGACGCGGACGACCAGTTCGCGCCGGCCGACCAGTTCGGCGAGCTGGGGGATGTACAGGAAGGCCGCCGTCACCACGCACAGGCCCATGAGCGCGGCCGTGGTCCGGTGCACCCACCGCTCGGCCCGGGTGAAGCGGCGGACACGGGTGCCGGGCGGGGCCGGGGTGTCAGCCCGTAGGGACATCGCTGCGTCCGTTCGAGCGGCCGACCCAGGCGTCGACGTCGTAGCCGAGGTTCTCCCAGTAGCCGGGCTCGACGCGGTCGGTGACGGTGATGCCGGAGAGCCACTTGGCCGACTTGTAGAAGTACATGGGGGCCACGTACAGGCGGACCGGCCCGCCGTGCGCGTAGGCCAGGTCCTTGTCCTGCATGCGCAGCGCGACCAGCACGTCGGGGCGGCGAGCCTGGGCGAGGGTGAGGCTCTCGGTGTAGGTGCCGTCGAAGCAGGTGAAGCGGACGGCTCTGGCGCCCGCCCGCACTCCGGCCGCGTCGAGCAGCCGGGAGAGCCGTACGCCCTCGAAGGGTGTGCCGGGCACCCGCCAGCCGGTGACGCACTGGACGTCGCGGACCAGGCGGGTCCGGGGCAGGGCCCTGAGGTCGGCCAGCGTGTAGGTGGCGGGGTGGTCGACGAGGCCGTCGACGGTGAGACGGTAGTTCGTGGCGTCCTTGTGCGGGACGGACGCGGCGACCGAGTAGTAGCGGAAGCCGCCGCCGTTCGGCAGCAGGCCGGTCAGACCGGTGGGGTCCTTGCCGGACACCGCGCCGAGCAGGCCCTCCATGCCGCGTTGCAGCGTGGGCGCGGTGGCCACGCCGAGGGCGCCGAGGCCGAGGGTGGCGAGGAAGATGCGGCGGCCCATGGGGCGGCCCTCCTCCTCGGGCCGCCCCTCCTCCTTCGGGAGTTCGGGGTTCACGTCTTCATTCGAGCACCCGCGACCCGGGCCGGGCCAGGGGTCGCGGGTGCTCGTCAGACTTCCGTCATCGTTCGTGCTTACGGCCTGGCCTCGGCGGTCTCCCCCGCCTCGGCGGCCTTCTCCAGCTGGAAGGCCTCGTTGCCCAGCCCGATGCGGGCGTGTGCCTCCGGCCGGCGGGAGCGCAGTACGGCGCCCTGGACCAGGCCGACGACGAGGGCCAGGCCGATGATGCCGGGCAGCACCCGGCTCAGGGCCGAGCCGGGGCCGGCGCCGACGAGGACGTCGAAGTCCTTGACGGTGTAGGTGGCGATCACCAGCAGAGCCAGGACGGCCACGGCGGAGGTGACCAGCCGCCAGGCCTGCGCGGCCGCCGCGCCGCGCCGCACGAAGAAGACGATCACCGACACGCCGGCCGCCGCCATCAGCACGATCACGCCCAGCGCGCCGAGGTTGCCGAACCAGGTGAACAGGTGCAGCACGGGCGCGGTCGGGTCGCCGGTCGGCTTGTCGTCGGTGACGGCGAAGGCGATCACGATGACGAGCGAGACGATCGTCTGCGAGAGGGACCCGGTCGCGGGCGCGCCGCTGGAGCTGGACGTGCGCCCGAAGGCGGCCGGCAGCAGGCCCTCGCGGCCCATGGCGAAGGCGTACCGGGCGACGACGTTGTGGAAGCTCAGCATGGCCGCGAACATGCCGGTGAAGAACAGGACGTGCAGGACGTCGGTGAAGGTGCCGCCGAGCCGCGACTCGGTCAGGGTGAACAGCAGCCCGGCGCTCTCCTTCTGCGCCGTGCCGATGATCGCCGAGGGACCGGTGGCGACGGTGAGGGCCCAGCTGCTGATCGCGAAGAAGACGGCGACGCCCGCGACCGCGAGGAACATCACGCGCGGGACCAGGACGTGCGGGCGGCTGGTCTCCTCGGCGTACACCGGGGCCTGCTCGAAGCCGAGGAAGGCCGCGATGCAGAAGCACAGCGCGGTGCCGATGCCGGCGCCGGCGAGCGTGTCCGGGTTGAAGGCGTGCAGGGACAGGCCCTCCTCGGCGGGGTCGGCGATCGCCGCCACATCGAAGATCACGACGAGTACGACCTCGATGGCCAGCAGCACACCGAGCACGCGCGCGTTGACGTCGATCTTCAGCCAGCCGAGCACACCGACGACGGCCGCCGCCGCGAGCGCGGGTATCCACCAGGCGACCGTGACGTCGGCGTAGGTCGCGAACAGGTTGGACACCTCGAAGCCGAAGATCCCGTAGATGCCGGCCTGGAGCGCGTTGTAGGCGACGAGGGCGACGAGCGCCGCGCCGGCGCCCGCCGTGCCGCCCAGGCCTCGGGAGATGTAGGCGTAGAAGGCGCCCGCGTTGTGGACGTGGCGGCTCATCTCGGCGTACCCGAAGCTGAAGAGGATCAGCACGGTGCCGAGAACCACGAAGAGCAGCGGCTGCCCGACGATCCCCATCACCGCGAATGTGGTGGGCATGACACCCGCGACCACCATGAGCGGGGCGGTCGCGGCGAGCACGGAGAGCAGCAGACCCCCCGTGCCGAGGCGGTCGGCACGCAGGGCGCGCTCCTGCCCCTTGAAGGTGCTGATGCCGCCGCCGTCGGCGGTGGTTCTGCTCGTGCTCGAACTGCCCGTCGTCATCGGGGGTTCGTCCTTTCAGGCGTCGGGGTCGTGGTGCGTACGGGGTTGCGGGGCACTACACCGCACCGAGCGCGCCGGCGCGCGCGATGCGGAAGGCGGTGTACGGATCTCGGTCGGGGTACGCCCACGGCGACTGGGTGGGATGGTCGCCGATGCGGTGGAACAGCGCGGCGGCCTCGGCACCCCGGCCCTCGCAGTGCTTGGCGTGGGCGAGGAAGTTCAGATCCACCAGGCGGCGGGGATGGCCCTCCTGCTCCCACTCCAGCCACCAGTCGAAGGCGGCCTTCATCACCTGGCGGGCCCGGCGGCCCGTCCAGTGCCCGGAGGCGGCCGGGTCGGCCTGCGCCTGGCCGGCGCCGGCCAGAACGCGGTAGCGCTCGGCGTGCGCGACGACCGGGAGCATCGCGAGCGGTGAATCGGCGGGCGCCTGCTCGGCGGCCCAGTTGGCGAAGTCGTAGACCTCGTGCAGCGGGTCCGGACCGGCGTCGGCGCGCCGCTCGGCCAGCTGGGCGACCATCAGGTGGTGGGCGTGGTGGTGGTCCGGATGGCGGTGGCGGACCTTGTCGAAGAGGCGGACCACCTCCTCCTCGTCGCCCAGGCCCCGCTCCAGCAGGAGCAGGCCGAGCCACGGCGTGGGGTCGACGGGTGCGAGCTCGGCCGCCGCCCGGCAGGCCTCGCGGGCCCGGTCGGGCTTCTCCCTGCCGCACAGGGCACCCTTTACCAGGGACATGCCGAGCAGGACGGAGGCGTCGGCGGACTCGGGCTCGGCGAGCAGCCAGTCACGGGTCCAGGCCGCGGTGTGGGACTCCTCCGCGAGGACGGTGACGCGGTGTCCGCGGCGGTCCCAGTCGTCCTTGGTGCGCACGAGCAGCGAGCGCACCGCCTGCCACCGCCCCTGCGCCAACGCCGCGCGCGCCTCGCGGAGTTCGGTGTCGTCGAGTGCGGTGTCGAAGGCCTGGGCGGCTCGCTTGCGGCCGCGTCCGAGGGGAGGCGGGGGTGGGGACACCGCGGAACTTCCTCACGCGCTCTTTGTTCGTGGCCCGGTGCGCCCCGGGAGCGGCCCCCCGTTCGGTTCACCGGCCTCGGCTTGCTCGTCGGTCATCGGCTTGCCATCGGCTGATCACGGACAGCAAACCCTCAGCCAATACGCTCCGTCAAGGGTCAGCCGCGCGTTACACGCGTCAACTGCCCTTGCGCAGGCGGTACTTGTGAAGACGTCCGGTCGCCGGACCGTGCGTCGGCCCGTCTGGCGGGAGGGTCACTCCTGTGGCGTACGCCATGGCGCGGCGGTGACCCGGGTTCCACCGCGGCCCAGGGCCGCGCCATCGCCCCCGACCGCGGGGTGTCGTGACCGGGCCGACCGCCCGGGACAGGGTCATCCCGGCAGCGGGCCGGGCCCCGGGACGCTACAGTCGGCCACTACGCACCCCGTGGCCCGGCCGGATGATCGAGGTACGCAGCGTGTCGGTTCTGGTTGTGATTCTCGCCGTGAGCGCCGCCTGCTGCCTGGGCTTCGGTTTCGTGCTCCAGCAGAACGCGGCCCAGCGGGCACCGCTCAGCGACTTCCTCTCGCCCCGGCTGCTGCTGGACCTGATGAAGGTGCCGCGCTGGCTGAGCGGTCTGGGACTGATGATCGGCGGCATGGTGCTGGGCGCCTTCGCCCTGGGCCGCGGCGAGATCTCATTGGTGGAACCGCTGCTGGCCACGAACCTGCTGTTCGCCCTCGCCCTGTCCCGACGGCAGACCAGGCAGCCACTGGGTGGCCAGGGCTGGACGGGGCTCGCCCTGCTGGCCGGTGGCGTGACCGCGTTCATCGTGGCGGGCCGGCCACGTGGCGGCAGCGCCGTCACCGACCCGCTGCGGCACTGGCTGATCATCGGGGTGATGGTGGGCGTGGCCCTGCTGCTGACGGCCTACGCCAAACGCTCCCGGCTGAGCTGGGGACCGGTCCTGCTGGCGGTGGCCGCCGGGCTGCTCTACGGCGTGCAGGACGCGCTGACCCGGGTGAGCGGGCAGCGGTTCTCGGCGGGCGGCTGGACGGAGCTGTTCACCGGCTGGCAGCCGTACGGACTGCTGGTGATCGGTGTCACCGGGCTGATCCTGGTGCAGAGCGCGTTCGAGACGGCGCCGCTGCGCATGTCCCTGCCGGCCCTGACCGCGGCCGAGCCGCTGGCCGGGATCGCCTGCGGGGTGGGCTTCCTCGGCGACCGGCTGCGCACCGATACCGGGGCGCTGGCCTGGGAGGCGTCGGGCCTCACGGCGATCGTGACGGGCATCGTCCTGCTCGGCCTGCACCCGGCGATGCCGTGCGGGGCGGTGCCCGAGCGGAAGCGCGACCTGCAACCACGCTGAGCCGGGCCGGGCCCGCGGCCGCGTGCCACGGGGGCGGTGAGGGCGCCCGCCGCGCTGGCGGCCTGCTTGGACGGCGGCCTGCTTGGACGGCGGCCTGCTTGGATGGCGGCCTGCTTGGACGGTGGCCTGCTTGGATGGCGGTATGAGCGCTGCAGACGAGATCCTCGACATCGTCGACGAGCACGACCGGGTCGTCGGGCGGTCCCCGCGCGGCGAGGCGTACGCCAAGGGGCTGCGCCACCGCTGCGTCTTCGTCCAGGCCCGGGACGCGGAGGGCCGCCTCTTCGTCCACCGGCGCACCTCCACCAAGCTGGTCTTCCCCTCCCTCCACGACATGTTCGTCGGCGGGGTGGTCGGCGCGGGCGAGGCCTACGACGACGCGGCCCTGCGCGAGGCCGAGGAGGAACTGGGGGTGACGGGGCTGCCCCGGCCCGAGTACCTCTTCAAGTTCCTCTACGACGACGGCGCCGGCCGCACCTGGTGGTCGGCGGTCTACCAGGTCCGCTGCGACCTGCCGGTACGACCGCAGGCCGAGGAGGTCGCCTGGCACGACTTCCTGCCGGAGGACGAGGTGGAACGCCGCCTGACCGAGTGGCAGTGGGTACCGGACGGCCTGGCCGCCTACGAGCACCTGAAGGCACATCGGTCACCGGGGTGAACCGGTCCTGGCGTACCGCGTGGCGGCACCCCGCGCGTCGCCGCGGGGAGCCGCCGTATCCCGTGGCGGCGTGGCAGCATCGCGGCCCACACGGCCGCACGGGGGGATGGCCGCGTGGCCGCAAGGCGGGGACGGCAGCATGGCCGCACGGCGGGGATGGCAGCATGGCCGCACGGCGGGGATGGCAGCGTTGCGGGTCGGCAGGGAGGGCGGCTTGGCGGCCAGGCAGCGTGGGCGCACGGCCGCATCGCGGCATCACCGCGCGACAGCGTGGCCGCCCGGCAGCGGCGGCTGTGCCGCACGGGGCACCGCGGCGCAGCATCACAGCGCGGCGGCGCAGCATCAGGGCCCGGCGGCCCGGCGGCCCGGCGGCCCGGCAGTGTGGCCGCACGACGGCCCGGTAGCCCGGCGACCCGGCAGCCCGGCGACCCGGCGGCATCGCGCCACCGCGCCACCGCGGCCCGGCAGTGTGGCCGCACGGCGACACGGCAGCCCGGCGACCCGGCAGCCCGGCGCCATCGCGCCACCGCGGCCCGGCAGTGTGTGGCCGCACGGCGACACGGCGGCAGGCAATGCGGCCGCACGGCGACACGGCGGGCAGCAGCGTCACAGCGCGGCGGCATGACCGGCACGGCGACATCGCTGCACGGCGGCCCCTTGGACCGGCGACATCACGGCACGGCGGCATGGCGGCCCGGCAGCATGGCCGCACGGCGGCCCGGCAGCGTGGCCGCCCGGCGGCCCGGCAGCGAGGCACGGCAGCATCATCGCGCGGCAGCGTGGCCGCACGGCGGGATCGCCGCGTGACGGGATCGCCGCGTGGCGGCCGTCGTCTTCCCTTTGCGCACTGGACGGCATACCGACCGGTCGGCATCATGAGGGAGACCTGTTCGCCTGTCCCGAGGAGCGACGATGAGCCCCGACCACCCGCCCGGACTCGATCTCGACCGGCTGCGCGGACTGCTCGACCGGGAGCGGCCCGGTCTGGTGCAGGGCCCGCTGACCGGCCGGCTGATCGAGGGCGGACGGTCGAACCTCACGTACGCGGTCTCGGACGGCACCTCGCGGTGGGTCGTGCGGCGCCCCCCGCTGGGCCACGTCCTGGCCACCGCGCACGACATGGGGCGCGAGCACCGGGTGATCAGCGCCCTGCACCCGACGGACGTGCCGGTGCCGCGCCCGGTGCTGCTGTGCGAGGACGAGGACGTGCTCGGCGCGCCGTTCTACGTCATGGAGTTCGTCGAGGGCACCCCGTACCGCACCGCGCGGCAGCTCGCCCCGCTGGGCGAGGAGCGCACCCGCGGCGCCGTACTGTCCCTGGTGGACACCCTCGTAGAGCTGCACGCGGCGGCTCCGGCCGAGGTGGGCCTGGCCGACTTCGGCCGCCCCGAGGGCTTCCTGGACCGGCAGCTGCGGCGTTGGGGCAAGCAGCTGGCGGCCTCCCGCAACCGCGAACTCGCCGGCGTCGACGAATTGCACGCGGCGCTCGGTCGCGCGCTGCCCGTCTCCCCCGCCCCGGCCGTCGTGCACGGCGACTACCGCCTCGACAACGTGCTGCTCGGCCCGGACGACCGGATCACGGCGGTCCTCGACTGGGAGATGTCCACGCTCGGCGACCCGCTGACCGACCTGGGCCTGCTGGTGATGTACAGCACGCCGCTGGGCATGCCCGACTCGCCGGTGTCCACCACCGCCGAGGCTCCGGGGCACCCGTCCGCGGCGGAGCTCGTCGAGCGGTACGCCGAACGCTCGGGGCGCGACGTCTCGGCCGTCTCCTGGTACACGGCGTTCGCCTGGTTCAAGCTCGCCGTGATCCTGGAGGGCATCCACTACCGGTACACGCTCGGCCGGACGGTCGGGCGCGGCTTCGACCGGATCGGCGACCTCGTCCCCGTCTTCATCGATCACGGACTGACCACTCTTCAGGAAGGCTGACCGGAAATGGACTTCGCGTTCGACGCACGCACCGAGGAGCTGCGCGCCAGGCTCCTGGCCTTCATGGACGAATACGTCCACCCGGCCGAAGCGGTGGCCGAGGAGCAGCGAGCCGCGCTGGCCTCCCCGTGGGAGACCCCGGCCGTGGTCGAGGAGCTGAAGGCGGAGGCGCGCAGGCAGGGCCTGTGGAACCTCTTCCTGCCGGACGCCGAGTACGGCGCCGGGCTGACCAACCTCCAGTACGCCCCGCTCGCCGAGATCACCGGCCGCTCCCCGCAGCTGGCACCCACCGCGCTGAACTGCGCGGCGCCCGACACGGGCAACATGGAGGTGCTCGCTCAGTTCGGCGACGAGTGGCAGAAGAAGCAGTGGCTCGAGCCGCTGCTCGCGGGTGAGATCCGTTCGGCGTTCGCGATGACCGAGCCGGAGGTGGCCTCGTCGGACGCCACCAACGTCACCACGCGCATCGAGCGAGCCTCCGACGGTTCGGACGAGTACGTCATCACCGGCCGCAAGTGGTACATCTCCGGCGCGATGAACCCGGACTGCAAGATCTTCATCGTGATGGGCAAGACCAACCCGGACGGCCCGGACATCCGCCGCCAGCAGACCATGGTGCTCGTACCGCGCGACACGCCCGGCGTCACCGTCCGGCGCGCGATGCGGGTCTTCGGGTACGAGGACCACTCCCACGGCGGCCACGCCGAGGTGGTCTTCGACCACGCGCGCGTGCCCGTCTCCCATCTGATCGGCGAGGAGGGGGGCGGCTTCGCCATCGCCCAGGCCAGGCTGGGACCGGGCCGCATCCACCACTGCATGCGGCTGATCGGCATGGCCGAGCGGGCGATCGAGCTGATGTGCCGGCGGGCCGTGTCCCGCAACGCCTTCGGCAAGGCGCTGGCCCAGCAGGGCGTGGTCCACAACTGGATCGCGGACGCGCGGGTCACCGTCGAGCAGTTGCGGCTGCTGGTACTGAAGACGGCCTGGCTGATGGACACCGTCGGCAACAAGGGCGCGCACACCGAGATCCAGGCCATCAAGATCGCCACGCCCCGTGCGGTGGTCGGCATCCTCGACCGGGCGGTCCAGCTGCACGGCGCGGGCGGTTTCAGCCAGGACTTCCCGCTCGCCGAGCTGTACGCGGGCGCGCGCACGCTGATGATCGCCGACGGCCCGGACGAGGTCCACCAGCGGTCGCTGGCGCGGCGGGAGCTGAAGAAGTACCTCTGAGCACCCGCACGGGCGCGCGTGCGACGGGGTCGGTCGCCTCGAGGCAGTCGTCCCGGGTCGGTCGTCCCGGGCGGTCGCCGGGGGCCGCCCCCCTCGCACCGCCCGCACCCGCTCGTACGAGCGCCGACTACGGCCGCAGTGCCCGCAGCAGCAGGTCGGCCAGGTGGTCGGCGACCTGCTGCGGGCTGAGCGGGCCGTCGGGGCGGTACCAGGTCGACAGGTGATGGACGGAGCCGAAGTGGTAGTCGACCACCAGGTCGGCCGGGGTCGCCGTGGAGAAGACGCCGGTACGCTGGCCCTCCTCGATGAGCGCGCGGAAGCGTTCGTGGTAGCGCCTGCGCTCGGCGCGCACCTGCTTGTTCTTCTCCGGGCTGAGGTGGTGCATCGAGCGGAAGAAGATCATGGCGTCGTCGAGGTTCTCGATGGTGGTGACCACCACGTCCGCGGCCGCGTCCCGCAGCCGCTTCTCGACCGGTTCGTCGGCGTCCGCGAAGGCGTCCAGGCGCTCCTGCTGGACGCGCAGCACGCGCGCGTACACCTCGTGCAGGAGGTCGTCCTTGGAGCCGAAGTAGTGGTAGAGCGCCCCTTTGGTGACGCCGGCCGCCTCGACGATCTCCTGCACCGAGGTGCGGTCGTAGCCCTGCTCGGCGAAGAGCCGGGTGGCGGCGGCCAGGAGCCGCTGCGGCACCGGAGTGCCGCCTGAGTCCGTCGTCCTGGGCACCTGCCGCCACCTGCCTTCCCTGGTCCTGCTCGCTGTGCTGCCTACGGGAACGCAGTTCCCGACGGAGGATCTTCCCATTTGCGGTCCTCGGCAAGTGCGGCAGGATCTCGTTCGGACCCGGTCGCTCGCGCACCCGGTGTCACCGGGTCGCCTCCCATTTCCGCTGGATGTGGTTCATGTTCGTCAGCCAGCGGTCGGGGTCGGCGGCCCGGGCCCGGTAGAACCCGGCGACCTCGGGGTGCGGCAGGATCAGGAAGCGGTCCTCGGCGATGCCCTCGAACAGGGCCTCGGCCACGTCCTCCGGTTCGATCGCGGTCGGCTGGAGCACCAGGTCGCCGGCGCTGCCGGTGGCGGCCAGCATGTCGGTGCGCACGCCCTGCGGGCAGATCGCGTGCACCTTGATCCCGCGGTGCCGGTAGGTCAGCGACAGCCACTCGGCGAAGGCGTACGCGCCGTGCTTGGTGACGCTGTACGGGGCCGCGCCGATCATGGTGAGCAGCCCGGCCGCGGACACGGTGGAGACGAACCGGCCGCTGCCGCGTTCCAGCCAGGCGGGAAGCAGCGTCTCGGCGGCGCGGACGTGGGCCATGACGTTGACGTCCCAGGCCTGTGCCCACACCTCCTCGCCGGCCGCCTCCGAACCGCCCGAGCCGAGGCCCGCGTTGGCGCAGTAGACGTCGACCGTGCCGCCGAGCGCGTCGCGGGCCGCGGCGACGACCTCGGAGGCGTCGCCCGGGACCGCGATGCCGCCGATCTCCCCGGCGACGGACGCGGCCCGGTCGGCATCGAGGTCGTTGACGACGACGCGGGCGCCCTCGGCGGCGAACCGGCGGGCCAGCGCGGCGCCGATGCCGCCCCCGGCCCCGCTGACGACCACTCCCGCACCCTTCACGGCTTGCACCATCGGTCTCCCTCGGCATGGCTCCGACACGACGCGGATCGACTCCGCCGCATCAGACTAACCAGTCGGTATGTGGTGTCGGAAGGGAAGTTCCGGACGAGGAGCCGTCCGCTTCGTTCCCTGGGGGACGGGCGCACGCTAGCGTGCGTGAACATGACACCCGCAGCGATCACGGAGGTCACTGTATGAAGCTGTCCAGACGGAGCCTGCTCGCCACCACCGCCGCCGCGGCGGCCTCCGGAGCCGTGGCGGCCCCGGCCCAGGCCGCCACCGGAGGCAACCGCCCACTGCGCACCGGTTTCGAGCGCCTCGACGCCGAGGGCTACGCCTCCCTGCGCGGGCAGCGGGTCGGGGTCGTCACCAACCCGACCGGCGTCACCCGGGACGTGCGGCACATCGTGGACGTGATGCACGCCGACCGCCGGGTGAACCTGGTCGCCGTCTTCGGCCCCGAGCACGGCTTCCGCGGCACCGCGCAGGCGGGCGGCTCGGAGGGCCGCTACGACGACCCGGCCACCGGGCTGCCGGTGTACGACACGTACCTCAAGAGCGGGCAGCCGCTCGCCGACGTCTTCACGGCGTCCGGCGTGGACACGGTCGTCTTCGACATCCAGGACGCCGGCGCCCGCTTCTACACCTACATCTGGACGCTCTACGACTGCATGGAGGCCGCGGTCCTCGCCGGCAAGCGGTTCGTGGTGCTCGACCGGCCCAACCCGGTCAGCGGCCGGGAGGCGCTGGGGCCGGTGCTGCACAAGGAGTTCGCGACGTTCGTCGGACGGCAGCCGATCGCGCAGGCGCACGGCATGACCGTCGCCGAGCTGGCACGGCTGTTCAACGGCGAGTTCCTGACCACGCCGGTTCCGCTGGAGACCGTCCCCATGACCGGCTGGAGGCGGTCGGACTTCTACGACGCCTCCGGGCTGCCCTGGGTGCCACCGAGCCCGAACATGCCGACTCCCGACACCGCCCTGGTCTACTCCGGAACGTGCCTGTTCGAGGGCACCAACCTGTCGGAGGGACGGGGTACCACCCGCCCCTTCGAGCTGCTGGGCGCGGCGGGCCTCGACGGGCGCTGGGCGGCCGCGGCCAACGCGCAGCGCCTGCCGGGCGTGCACTTCCGGGAGGCGTACTTCACACCCACCTTCTCCAAGTTCCAGAACACGACCGTCGGCGGGGTGCAGATCCACGTGCACAACCGGGACGCCTTCGATCCGGTGCGGACCGGGATCGCGCTGCTCGTGACCGCCAAGCGGGTCTGGAGCGGCTTCGCCTGGCGCTCGGACAACTGGATCGACAAGCTCACCGGTTCCACCCAGGTGCGCACGATGATCGACGCCGGGGCAGGCACCGACGACGTGGTGGCGGGCTGGCGGCAGGAGCTGGACGCGTTCCGGGAGATACGGAAGCAATACCTCCTCTACTGATGAGCCGTGACCCCTGGCCGGCCTCCCCCGTTGGCAGGACGATGCGCGACACATCGCTTCGCTTTCGGGGACGAGGGGGTCGGTCATGGCGGATCCGGACATCAGCGTGGCTCCCTACTGGGAGCTGACCTTCGACCCCGACGGGGACGTGGACGGCGTCGAGCGGGACCGGCTGCTCGCCGGAGTCGAGCGGCGGGCGGTGCGCGACCTGATCGTCTTCGCGCACGGCTGGAACAACGACCGTTCGGGCGCGACCCGGCTCTACGGCCACTTCTTCGCGCCCGTCCCGCGGCTCGCTCCGGCGGCCCGGATCGGGTACGTCGGAGTGGTGTGGCCGTCGATGCGGTTCTGCGACGAGCCCATCCCCGGCTTCCCCCGGTCCACCGCCGCCGGGCCGGTGCCGTCGGCGGCGCTCGACAAGGACACCCAAAAGGCGCTGCGGGACGCCTTCCCCGGGCTGGCCGCGGTGGTCGACGCGCTCGCGCGGATGCTGGACGGCCCCGCGCGTGAGGCGGGCGCACTGGAGGAGTTCGGACGGCTGGTGCGGCTGCTGGCCGAGGACCTGTCGCCGGGGCCCAGGGCCCGGTTCGCGGCGGACACCGTGACGGAGGGCGTGCCGCAGCGCGAGCCCGCGATGTTCGCACGGTCCGCGGAGGAGGTCTGCGCCGAGTTCGCCGGCGCCCTCGCCGGGCTCGACGACCCGGGCGGGCAGCGGTCGTTCACGCTGCCGAACCCGTGGGACGGCGCGAAGGAGCTGCTGAGGCAGGCGACGTACTACACGATGAAGCGGCGCGCGGGCACGGTCGGCGAGCGGGGGCTCGGCCCGGTGCTCGGGCGGCTCGCTCAGGCGGCGCCCGGGGTGCGGGTCCATCTGGTGGGCCACAGCTTCGGCGGCCGGCTGGTGTCGTTCGCGCTGCGCGGGCTGCCCGAGGGTGTGCGGACGGTGAAGTCCGTGACGCTGCTCCAAGGGGCCTTCTCCCACTACGCCTTCGCGCCCCGGCTGCCCGGCGACCCGCGCACGGGCGGGGTGCTGCGGGGCCGCGAGCGCCGTGTCGACGGCCCCCTGGTGTGCTGCCACTCCCGCTTCGACACGGCCCTCGGCACGCTGTATCCGCTGGCCTCGCGGATGGCGGGCGACGACCGGTCGGTGCTCGGCCTCGACGTCGGCGCCCTGCTCGGGTCCGCCTGGGGCGCGATGGGGCACGACGGGGTGCAGGCGGTGCCCGGCACGCGCGCGTGCACCCTCTCCGCGGCCCTGGCGGGGCCGTTTCCGGCGTCGGGATGCGTCAACGTGGACGCGGCCGAGGTGGTCAGGCGCGGCGGCCCGCCGTGCGGCGCGCACAGCGACATCCTGCACCCGGAGCTGGCGCGGGTGGTGCTGGCGGCGGGCCGTGTCCGCTGACACCGGCCCGCCGCCCGGTCGCGCCACCTGGCTGAAGCCCCTCGTTCGGAGGACCTTGTGCTGTTCTGGGACGTCGGTGACAGAAGACACGCCTGACGCGGTCCTCGGATGAGGCAAGGTCGAACGCTTCTACCGCACCTTGCTCGACGAATGGGCCCACCAGCGGCCCTACACCTCAGAGCCCGAGCGGCAGGGGGCGTTCCCCGACTCGCTGGACTGGTACAACCACCACCGACCCCACACCGGCATCGGCGGCCGAACCCCAGCCGGCCGCGTCACCAACCTGCCGGGACAGCACACCCAGGGCCTCTCGTTTGGATCACGCCGGGCTCGCGGGCCCCGGCACCGCTCCCCCAAGCCCTTCGAGCAGGGGGACCCCCCAGCCGCGTTGTCGTCGGGGGGGGGGGGCCCCGGCCCCCCCCCCCCCACCCCGTGCGCGGGGGGGCCCCCCCCCGCGGGGTTGGGGGGGGGGGGCGGGCCCCCCCCCGCCCCACCTCCTCCGCCTCGCGATGCTCCCCCACCGCCTGAAGGGCGTGGAAGGTGCCCCAGCACCAGACCCCGCTCCCTGATCCGGCCCGATCCGAACGAAAAGACCCTAGCGGTGGCTGGTGTACTCCACGACCTGCTGGAAGGTCGGGCGGTTCTGCCAGGTCTTGCCGTGCTTGATGCCGCCCAGGGCCCGGTGGACGATCGAGTCGGCGCACCACTGGTCGCCCGCGGAGCACTGGTCGTCGCCGGGGTAGACCTGGGCCGGGATCGCTCCGGCCGCCTGCTTCAGCGTGCCGACCAGGGTGTCCCGGCAGGCGCTGAGGCTGCCGCCGCCGCAGAACTTCCGCGCCAGCGGCCCCCGCACCGACTCACCGAGCACCGCCCGGACATCCTTGTCGACATAGCTCCACCAGCCGTACTGGAAGGCGCTTCCGGCGTGCGAGCCGGTCGGGCCGTGTCCGGCCGACGGGGACTCGTCGACCGGCAGGTTGGCGGTGAAGGAGCCGTAGAGGTCGCTGCCGAGCCCCGGTTCGAACTCGGCCTTCACCAGCAGCGGCCACCAGGCGTCCAGGATCCGGATGGCCTCGGCGTTGGCGTAGGTCTTGGAGCCGGCCGAGGTCTCGGTGCGCTTGGCGCCCGCTGACAGCCACGCCTGGAGCTTGCCCACCGCCGCCGCGGCCGTGGAGTCGGTCACCGGCGAGCTGTTGATCACCTTCAATAGGTTCGGCAGCACGCCCTCGGCCCTGAGGTCGGCCACGGCCGCGTCCGCCATCGCCTTCACCAGCGAGGCTCGGGTCACCCCGCCGGCCGCGATTCCTTCCGGCCGCCGCGGCTGGGGAAAAGGGTGACAAAAGACCGGCAATGAGGACGCATACCGATGCGGTCTTCAGGAACCCGTGGAACCTGCGGGGAGTTCTCAGTCTGTCGAGCGCGATGTGTGGGGTGCGCTGTGGCATGGCAGCTCCTCCCGACGGGTGGTGCCGGACGTTACCGCCGGTATCCCTCAGGGGGAAGATGAACATGCGTCACTTTTGGCGCCACCCCGTGAAGGTCAACCAGGGCGGCGTTATGGCGGGCATCGGAAAACGGATGGAGCCGGATCGGACGTCGGCACGTCTATCCGGCGGAGCCGTCACGGCGGCTCCGTACGACGACGCCGCAGTGACCGAAGTGCGGATGCAGGTGTGACGGAGGTGCAGGGCGATGGCCGGTTTCCGGAGTCTGGCGAGACAGGTGAGGGACCCGCGGTGCGATCTGGCGCTGCGGCGCTACTCGCTGCGCAAGTGCCTCGAGCGGTTCGCTCCCTATGGGCACAGGGCGACCTGGGACCATCTGTGCTCCCGGGCCGGGTTCGGACCCGAGGACAGGTCCCCCGATCCGGTGCGGCTCGTGGCCGCACTGGACGAGCTGGAGGAGGCGCGTTCGGTGTGGCTCGACTACGAGGCCGGGTTCGCCAGGCGCCGTAAGCAGGAGAAGCACGACGGGCTGCGCAGGCCGGGCAGCGTGGACGACTGGCACCGGATGACCTGGGGCGGCTTCGGGGTCGCCTGGTGCGACGACCCGCGGGTGCACCCGCGCGAACCGCTGGCCGAGGTGCTGCGCCGGCTGATCGCCGCACTGGAGCGCGAACCGGGCGCGGCGTGCCCGGTGTGCGGCGGGGAGCGGCTGGTCTGGACGTACGACCTTGATCACGAGCCGTCGTCCGGCCCGGTCTGCGCGGACTGCGGGATCCTGGTCCCGCTGCCCGTTCTCACGCCCGAGGCCCTGGCGTACGCCAGGCGGGGGCGGCTGTTGATGTCCGCCTGACCACGACGGCAGGCCCTTGAGGTGAGGTGCGCCGGTCCTGCCGGACGGACGGCGGGGCGTCTCGAAGCCCGCCCGGCGGCCGGGGGACCGGCGGCCCGTCGGCACGGGACGGACCGGCGCATCCCGCGGGGCGGACCGGGGAGTTCGGCGCGGCGGCGGCGGTTCCGCGAGAATGCCCTGCCACCAACCCGCGGGGGCTACGTGCGGCTGACGCCGCTCCCCCGCTCCGCGATCAGGCGCGAGCCGGTCAGGCGTTCACCGAAGATGTCGTCCGGGTTGGACAGCACGCAGGTGTCCAGGGACAGGCAGCCGCAGCCGATGCAGTCGGTGAGGTGGTCGCGCAGGCGGTTGAGCTGCCTGATGCGCTCGTCGAGTTCGGAGCGCCAGGCCTCGGAGAGGCGGGCCCAGTCCTCCCGCGTGGGAGTGCGCTCCTCGGGGAGCTGGGCGAGTGCCTCACGGATCGTGACGAGCGGGATGCCCACGCGCTGCGCGGCCCGGACGAAGGCGACCCGGCGCAGCGTGTCGCGGGAGTAGCGGCGCTGGTTGCCCGATGTGCGGCGGCTGCTGATCAGGCCCTTGGACTCGTAGAAGTGCAGGGCGGAGACGGCGGCGCCGCTGCGCGCCGACACCTGGCCGACGGTCAGCTCGTGGATCTTCTCGGGGATCTGGGGCACCCCTCAGAGCCTAATTCCTTTGTAACGACTCCGGTGAGGGCGGGTGACCGTGCCGGGGTTGTTCCAGTGGTGAGGTCCGTTACGCCTTCGGACGGGCTGCGGGCCGCCGAGGCCAAGGGCAGCAAGGGCGGCCGACGCCCGGCCATCCCGGCCGAGAAGACCGACGCCGTGCGCACCGCGTACCTGGAAGGCCGGTCCATCGCAGCCCTCGCCCGCGAACACCGCGTCAGCCGCGGCGCCATCCGCACCGCCGTCGCCGACCTCATGCCCGACCACACGACCATCGAGCAGGAGGACGTCCCGGCCCCGGAGCTGCCGGTCACCCTCGACATGCCGGGCAAGGTCGCCGACTTCCTCCGCACCACCGAGCTGGAGCCCGCCGAGCGGGCCGCCCTCGAGCACGGGGTGACCGTGCGGCGCGGCCAGGGCTACACGCTGCGCGTCAGCGCCCTGCCCGCCATGCACCGCGGGCTCCTCGCCCGCTGCCAGCCCCTCGACGGCGCCCAGGGCGTCCCGACGATCCCGGCCCCAGCGCAAGGCCCGCCGCGAGTACGCCAACCGCGTCAGCACCCTCGGCCAGTGACCCGCCCGTCAACCCCGCCGCGGCTGCCCTGATCCACCATCTGAGCTGGGCCGCAGCCGCTCAGCGTTGTCTTTTCGCGAGAACTGCCGGGATCCCTGTCAGCTCAACGGAACTCGGCCCTCAAAAGCACCCAAGCAGGCTTACCGCTAAGTGCTGCCCGATTGATCCCCGGGGTCGCGGTCCATAGTTGTGCCTGGTCCGCCGGGCTGCCCGGCGGGGGCGGCTGCGTCGTGATCACCTACTGTGGGTGATCACGTCCGCGGTCCCGTTCGAGGCGAGAGGTCAAGGAACAAGCTCAGGCTGAGGATCCACTGTCGACGACCAAGTCGGTGCCGACCACCGCGCCGGCCGCGCTCGAGGCGAGGTAGAGCACCGCGGCGGCCACTTCTTCTGTCGAGAGTCCTGCCCCGGTTCGGCGTGGTGTCCGGCAGCAGCCGGGGCGTGAGCGCGAGGGCTGCGCCCGCCACCACGAGCGGTACGGCGAACGTCCAACGCCAGGACAACAGCGCTGAGATGAGCCCGGAGAGCAGATTGCCCGCGGTCGCGCCGAGTACCGAGAGCCCGCCCCAGGTGGCCATCGCTCTGCCGTAGGCGGCAGGGGAGGGGAAGGCGGCGCGCAGCACGGCCATGGCGGCGGGCGCGATCAAAGCCGCCCCCGCGCCCTGCGCGAAGCGCGCTGCGAGCAGCGTCCCGATGCCGGGGGCGAGCGGGGCGGTGGCCGAGGCGACGGTGAAGAGGACAAGGCCGGCGTTGAGGGCGCGCCGCCCGCCGTAGCGGTCGGCGAGGCGTCCGCCGAAGAGCAGCAGTCCGGTGAAGGTCAATCCATAGGCGGTGCCGAGAAGGAACAAGTCGGCGCGTTGCAGGTCGAATTCGCGCCCGATGAGGGGCAGCGGCACGGCGATCGCGGCAAGCGTGAAGATCAGTGTGGTCTGGACACTGCCGAGGAGGACGAAGGCGGATCGGTGTTGCATGGTGGCGACGCGGGCGGCCTCCGTGGCGGTCATGTCCCCCCTAGTTCTTGACCGATCGGTTCGTTATTTGGGCATGCTGAAGGAAGTCCCGGTGACTGCATGAGTGTGATTCAGTCCAGCAGGGCCAGAGCCTGCTCGGCCGCGTCCCGCACTCGGGCGGGATCGTTCGACGCTTTGCCGACGATCCGCATGCCCTGCAGCAGGACGAAAAGCATGCGGGCCAGCGCGCGCGGATCACGGTCCTTGGACAGCTCGCCCTGAGCCTGGGCCCGGACGAGCGCGGAGTGCAGCGGGGTCTCGACGTGCTCCCAGCTGATCTCGACTCGGCGGGCCGCCGCGGGGTCGTGCGGGGCCAGTTCGGCTGCGGTATTGGTGACGAAGCAGCCGTTCAGCCGCTTCTCCGGAGAAGCGGCCTCCGCGGCGAAGCGGCGCACCATCGCCCGCACCGCCGGCAGTGCGGGGCCCGGCTGGGACAACTCGGCAAGAAGAAGCGGATCGCGCGTCTCGGCGTAGCGGTCCATGGCCTTCAGATACAGCTCGCGCTTGCTACCGAAGGTCGCGTAGATGCTGGCGCGGCCGATGCCGAGGTGCTCGACCAGGTCCGCCATCGACGTCGCTTCGTAGCCGCGCCGCCAAAACAGCTCAAGGGCCGACTGCAGCGCGGCATCTGGATCGAATTCCTTGGTCCTGCCCACACCGAAGACCATAGACGTATCTAGAACGATCGGTCAATAACTGCGCGCCGTGGCCTGGCGTGAGGGCCTCCACCACGATCACGCCCCCGCTTCCTCAGCCCGCTCCCGGGCTGCCATCACGTCTTCGCTGTGTTCGAAGGCCCAGGCGCCGAATGCCTCGATGGGCTCCAGCAGCGTTCGCCCCAACCCAGTGAGGGTGTACTCCACGTGCGGCGGCGACCCTGCGTGCGCGTGGCGCTTCACCAACCCGTTGAACTGGAGCCGGCGCAGCGTCTCCGTAAGGACTTTGGGGCTGATCCCGCCGATCCGTTCGCGCAGTTCACCGGGTCGCGCGGGACCATCGCGCAGCGCCCACACCACCACCGCGTTCCAGGTGTTGGCCAGCAGATCGAATGCGAGGCGGGCACGGCAGTCGGCGATGTAGCCCTGATCAGTGGTCACTTACCAGATGGTGCCCGAGCGGCTTCCTAGTGTCGTCCCAATTCCGACTTACGGGATCACCACGAGGAGGCTGGGCTGATGAGAATCGGGATTGCCGGTGCGGGCAACATGGCGCGGGTGATGGGTGCACGGTGGTCGCAGGCCGGGCACGACGTGCTGGTGGGTGGGCGGGACGCCGGCCGCGCCGCGGCCCTGGCCGACCAGATCGGCGCTCGGGCGGGGACTCTGCGGGAGGCGGCTCAACACGGCCGGGACGCGGTACTGCTGGCTGTGCCGTACTCGGCGGCGATCAGCGTGGTATCCGAGCTGGCCAACACCGTACGAGGCCGGACGCTGATCGACTGCACCAACCCGCTGGCGCAGGGCTTCGTCCTTGAGACCTGGGGCGGGCCATCGGCGGCTGAGCGCCTCGCGGCTGCGGCGCCCGGTGCGTCCGTGGTCAAGGCATTCAATCTCTGCCATGAGAGCGTGTGGCGTTTGACCCCGCCGGTCTTCGGTGGACGCCCTCTCGCGGTGCCGCTCTGCGGTGACGATGCACTGGCTCTCGAAACAGTACGGCTCCTTGTCCGTGACCTCGGCTGTGTGCCGGTCAACGGAGGGGGGCTCGGCCGGGCGGGCCTGCTGGAGGCGACGGCCGCGCTCCTGATAGGCCTGTGGGCGGGTGAAGGTGCGGATGCTCAGGCGATCGCGCCCCCGCTGGAGTACGCGGGGGTTGATCTCGCCTGATTCGCGATCCGGTGTCGGAGCGGCACGGGCACGGGAACGGCCATTGCCTGATCATCAAGGGCTGTGTGGACTCATGATGATCGTGTGGTGGCCGCGGGCCACAGCATAGACGCCGCCCGATGGCGGCCGATGTTCGACCAGGCGATGTCAAGGATCGCGGGCAGGTTCCGCCGGATCGAGCCCCGGGCGACAGCCCCGTGCGTACCTGTACGGTCTGCTGTCCGCCGTCGGCGGGAGAACTGCTGGCAACTGGCCGAGCAGGCCGGCCACGCCCGTCCCGGGCCGATGCAGCGACTGCTGCGCACCGCACGCTGGAACGCTGATGACATCCGCGACGAAAGTGACGATCGGTCACCTCGACACGCGCGGCGGAGTGGCGGTGCTGGCCCTCGGCACCAGGGTGGTGGGTACCAGCGCGGTGCCGTGCTCGGGTGTCCGGTTTCGGATCTGACGCAGCACGCCGTCCACGCAGCGGCGGTCGACCTCGCCGAATTCTGGTGCACGGGCCGCCTGCCCCCTTCATGCTCCTTCAACACCAATGTGCGTGTGGTGGTGACGAGGGGCGTCGATCTCGTCGAGCAGGGCGAGCGCGAAGTCACTGTGGGAGATACGGCTGACCATGTTGACACCGGCCACGGAGTACCGGCCGGAGCGCGCTCCGGCGTTGTCGAAGTCACCGGCTGGGCTGACGATCAGCCAGTCCAGAGCAGTCACCGAGGCACGCAGCACAGATGTCCCGGCCGCATGAGCGAGGCAGAAGGGCCGGTATTCCTGCGGGAAGCCCGGGGTGTCCATCAAAGGCATCCCGTCATCGGTCTCCAGTGTTGCCGCCAGGCCGACGGCTACCAACCGTCCCACATCCGCTCGCGCCAGCCCATCGAGGAGAGCGTGGGCAGCGGCGGTGAAGAAGACACCCGGCTGGGCGCCGGCATCGTAGGCGGCCATGATCGCGGCGTCATGCCCGGCCGCGAGCTCGGCAACAGCGTCGGTGTCGGTGACATCACCGGCCAGGAGGCGGACTCCCGCACCTTCAAGGTCCTGGTGCTTGGCTGGGTTCCGGACGACAGCAGTGACGTGGTGCCCCCGCTGGAGCGCCTCGCCAGCAGCTGCCCGTCCGACGCGCCCGCCTGCCCCGAAAACAATGATCTTGCTCATGGACTACCTGCCTCGCTTCTCAAGAACCTCTGCCTGTCGGTGTGCCTGAGCAAGGTAGCCGCACCCATGGTTACCTCCTGGATACCGCACTATGGTGACCCTGTGACCGAGCCCCTGGACCCGGAGATGTTCGACCCCCTCTGCCCTTCTGACCTGGTGCCGATCCGCGTGGGGGACAAATGGGCCGGAATGATCATCCAGTGCCTTGAGGGCGGTCCCCGACGATTCTCTGAACTACGGGTCCCACTGCGGAACGTCACGCCCAAGGTGCTCACGCAGTCACTCCGGGCGCTGGAGCGTGACGGCTTCATCGTCCGAACGGTCCATGCCGGACCTGCCCGGCACGTCGAGTACGAACTGACCTCGCTCGGCCGGAGCCTCCTTGACCTGCTGGACGCGGCACGTTCCTGGGCAGAGGCACACCTGGACGAGCTGATCGACGCCCGCGAAGCCGCATCACCGGCCAAGCGCACCAGCTGATCCAGCGTTGCCCCGCCTCACTCGCGGTGATCTCATCCGGCGACAGGACAGAGCGCTCCAGCCGCCAAGACCAACTCACTGCCCCTTTCGAGCTCGCCTTGGCTGGACCCCGTTGACAGGGGCCCCGCGGCCGACCATGCTAAGCAGTTGCTTAGACTTCATTCGCGAGGCGGGAGGCCGGACACATGGCAGAGCCGAGGATCTTCACGTCCCCCGACGAACTCAGGGCGGCGGTGGGTGAGCGGCTGGGGTACACCGACTGGCTGGAGATCGACCAGAAGCGGATCGACCTGTTCGCCGACGCGACCGGCGACCACCAGTGGATCCACGTGGACGCCGAGAAGGCCGCCGCCGGCCCCTTCGGCACCACCATCGCCCACGGCTATCTGACCCTGTCGCTGCTCCCGCTCTTCGGGCCGCAGCTGCTCGAGGTCCAGGGCGTGAGGATGGGCGTCAACTACGGCACCAACAAGGTCCGTTTCCCCGCTCCCGTCCCGGTCGGCTCACGGCTGCGGTCCACCGCGTTGATCACCGGCGTGGACGACGTGCCGGACGGCGTGCAGGTGACCGTCGCCTTCACCGTGGAGCGGGAGGGCGGCGACAAGCCGGTGTGCGTGGCGGAGTCGGTGGTGCGGTACTACCTGTAGGCCGGCCCCTTGGGGAGGTCCGGTCCGGCCCCGACCATCCGCAGCACGAGGTCGGCGTACAGCGCGCCGACCTCGTCGGGTGTGCGGGGGCCGTCGAGGTTGAACCAGCGGGCGACGTCGATGCACAGGGAGAGCACGGCCAGCGTGGTGCCGCGCACGTCCAGAACGTCGAACTCGCCCGAGGCCACGCCGTCCTCGATGATCCCGCGCACCTCGGCGTCGACCTGACGGCGCAGTGCGAGGATCTCCGCACGGGCGTCCGGACCGAGCGAGTCCAGCTCGTACTGCACGACCCGGGCGGTGGTGCGCCCGCCCGCGTGCCAGCGCACGAAGGAGCTCACGGCGTCGGCGAGCCGCTCGGCCGCGCCACCGTCGCGCCGGGCGGCGGTGCGCAGGATCTCCAGCGCCTTCTCGTGGCCGATCCGGCTGATGCGGTGGAGCAGTTCTTCCTTGGTCCGGAAGTGGATGTAGAGGGCGGCCGGGCTCATTCCGGCGCGGCCCGCGATGTCGCGGGTCGTCGTCGCGTGGTAGCCCCGTTCGGCGAAGGCCTCCACGGCGGCCACGAGCAGCCGCCGGGCCGCGTCCGGGGTGACCTCGCCCCACGGCTGCGGGTCACCGCCGGCCGTCTCCTCCGCCGTAGTCATCGCTCGCTCGCCCCTCTTTCGCTTCAGGGGATCCACCATACCGCCGAGGGTGAGCGCTCGCTTAGCCTGCACGGCCGGCAGCGCGCGGCGGCCCGCGGCCTCACAGCTTCTCGAAGGGATCGTGTTCGGCGAGCAGCTTCTCCAGGCGTGCCTGGTCGACCCGGCTGACGATCCGCCCGGCCTCCTGGCGGTCCCTGATCACCTTGGCGAGCGTGAAGGCGGAGGTGACAAGGTACAGGACGGCGATGGCGAGGAAGGCGCGCACCCATGCGTCGGCGTTCAGTCTGAAGATGCCGATGGTGGCGGCCGCCATGGCGATGCCGAAGGAGGCGACCGCCTGGCCGTAGAAGGCGGCGGTGTTCTGCTGCTTGATCGGTGTGTCGCTCATGGCGACCAGCGTCGGCCCGCAGGCCCGCCGCCGCATCCGCCGGGATACTCAGCTCGCGTACTCAGAACTCCGGGTACCGGCGCGGGGGCCCGGAACGCCCGCACGCGCGGGCGCCGCCTGTTCGATCCGGCGGCTCTACGATGTGCGCCATGGCCCGACCCCGCACCCCGCTCCTCAGTACCGACGGCATCGTCGCGACGGCGCGGGAACTCGTGGACGCGGAGGGCCTGGCGGCCGTCTCCACCCGCCGGCTCGCCGCCGAGCTCGGGGTGAGCGGGCCCTCGCTCTACAACCACTTCCGCACCAAGGACGAGATCCTGGATGCGGTCGCGGACTCGGTGAGCGCCCAGGTCGATCTGTCGATGTTCCGGGACGGCCGGGACTGGCGGACCGCGCTGCACGACTGGGCCGTGTCCTACCGGGCCGCCCTGCGCGACCATCCGAACATCGTCCCGGTCCTCGCCCGCGGTCCCGGCCGCCGCCCCGCCGCGCTGCGGCTGGCCGACGCGGTCTACGGCGCGATGGTCGACGCGGGCTGGCCACCGGCGCAGGCGACCTCCATCGGCGCGCTGATGCGGTACTTCATCATGGGGTCCGCGCTCGGTTCCTTCGCCGGGGGCTTCGTGGACGACGCCGGCGCCTACGACCCGGCCGACTACCCGCGCCTCGGGCAGGCCCATCTGCTGGCCGAGCAGCAGGAGAAGATCGACGAACGGGCCTTCGAGACAGGTCTTACGGCGCTGCTGGACGGGCTGGTACGACAGTACGAGCAGGTGGAGCGGGGCACGTGAGCACACTTCGGCGGGGACCGAAGCGTCCCTGTCCCATGCTGGCCTCATGAGCACCGGAGAACGGGCACGGACCCGGCGCGCGGACCCCGTGGCATCCCCGCTGGCCGCGCTCGCCGGGCTGATCGCCGACGAGACGCGGGCCGCGTGTCTGCTGGCGCTGCTGGACGGGCGGGCATGGACGGCCGGCGAGCTGGCCCGGCACGCGGGCGTCGCCGCGTCCACCCTCAGCGAGCACCTGGGCAAGCTCGTCGCGGGTGGGCTGCTCACCGAGGAGCGGCAGGGGCGGCACCGGTACGTACGCCTGGCCGGCGCGCGGGTGGCCCAGCTCGTGGAGGACCTGGCCGCCCAGGCCGCCCCGCGGGCCGCGCACCGGCCGCGCACGCTGCGGGAGTCGAGCGCCGGGTCGGCGATGGCCCGCGGGCGCACCTGCTACGACCATCTCGCCGGGCGGCTCGGCATCGCGCTCACCGACGCGCTCACCGCGCGCGGGCTGCTGTGCCAGGACCTCGGCTTCGCGCTCACGGACGCCGGGCTGACCTGGTTCGACACGGTGGGCATCGGCCTGGACCGCACGGGACGGCGCCCGCTGGTCCGGGCCTGCCTCGACTGGACGGAACGGCGCCCCCATCTCGCGGGGGCCGCCGGCGCGGCCCTGTGCCGGCACGCGTTCGACGCGGGCTGGTGCGTGCGCATCGGCTCGGAGCGCGCCGTCGGGGTCACACCGGCCGGCGAACGCGCCCTGTCCGACCTGCTGGGGATCGAGACGGCGGCGCTGCGCTGAGCGCGCCGCCGACCGGCCCTGGCCGTCCGAAATCCGCGAGCCCCACCCTCCCCTGCCCGCCTAGCCTCAGGAAGCATGATGAACGTCTCCCCGTCCCGCCTGGCCGCCGCGGCCGCCACCGTCACCGTGGTGCTGTGGGCCTCCGCCTTCGTCTCGATCCGCAGCGCTGGTGCCGCGTACTCGCCGGGCGCGCTCGCCCTCGGGCGGCTGCTGGCCGGGGCACTGACGCTGGGTGCGATCTGTCTGGTACGGCGGGAGGGGTGGCCGCCGCGGGCGGCGTGGCGCGGGATCGCGATATCCGGGCTGCTGTGGTTCGGCTTCTACATGGTGGCCCTGAACTGGGGCGAGCAGCAGGTGGACGCCGGTACCGCGGCGCTGGTGGTCAATGTCGGCCCGCTGCTGATCGCGCTGCTCGGGGCGCGGCTGCTGGGGGATCCGATGCCGCCGCGGCTGCTGGCGGGCATGGCGGTGTCGTTCGCTGGGGCGGTGACCGTGGGCCTGTCGATGTCGGGCGGGGACGGCTCCTCGTTGCTGGGCGTGGTGCTGTGCCTGCTGGCAGCGGTCGCGTACGCCTCCGGGGTCGTCGCCCAGAAGCCGGCGCTGGGCCGGGCGAGCGTGGTGCAGGTGACGACGTTCGGGTGCCTGGTCGGTGCGGTCGCCTGCCTCCCCTTCACCGGCCAATTGCTCCACGAGGCCGCCCGCGCCCCGCTGCCGGCCACGCTCAACATGGTCTACCTGGGTGTGTTCCCGACCGCGCTCGCCTTCACGACCTGGGCCTACGCGCTGTCCCGTACGACCGCGAGCCGGATGGGCGCGACGACGTACGCCGTACCGGCCCTGGTCGTGCTGATGTCGTGGCTGGCGCTGGGTGAGGTGCCGGGGCCGGTGACCCTGGTGGGCGGGGCCCTGTGCCTGGCCGGAGTGGCGGTCTCCCGCTCCCGCCCGAACCGCCGGACCCCCCGGACGGCACACGAGGAGCCCCGGCCGGAACGCGTGTCCTGACCACGGCACGACGGGCGGCCCTCAGAACACCACCAGCGCCCGGCCGCCCTTGCCGGCCAGCATGTTCTCGAAGGCGGCCGGGATGTCGTCCAGGGAGATCCGGTCGGTGACCAGGGCGGTCAGGTCCAGCCGGCCCATGCGCACGTGTTCGGCGAGCACGGGCAGGTCCCTGGCCGGATCCGAGTTGCCGTAGACGCAGCCGGTCAGGGTGCGGCCCCAGTGGAAGAGTTCCAGGGCGTTGAAGGTGACCTGCTGGTCCTTGCCGCCGATTCCGACGACCGTCGTGCGGCCGCCACGGCGGGTGGACTCCCAGGCGGCGCGGATGGTGACCGCGCGGCCCACGCACTCCACGGCGGCATCGACGCCCTGTTTCCCGGTGAGGGCACGGATCTCGCGGGGGGTGTCCCCGGTGGCCGGGAGGAAGTCCGTGGCGCCCGCCCGGCGGGCGAGTTCCTCCTTCTCCGGGGAGACGTCCACGGCGACGATCCTCGAGGCGCCGGCGATCCGGGCGGCCTGGAGGGCGGCGAGGCCCACTCCGCCGACGCCGAACACCGCGACCGTCTCACCGGGACGCGCCTTCGCCGCGTGGTGGACGGCGCCGTAGCCGGTGAGGACGGCGCAGCCCAGGAGCGCGGCATCGGTGACCGGGACGCCGTCCGGGAGGGGCAGCACGCACGAGGCGGCGACGACCGTCTCCTCCGCGAAGGCGGCGACGTTCAGGCCCGGGTGCAGTTCGGTGCCGTCGCCGGTGCGGGCGTGGACGTCGGCGGCGCCGTTCATCGCGTTGGCGCACAGCCAGACCTCGCCGAGCGAGCAGGCGTGGCAGTTCCCGCACGACGGGGCCCAGTTGAGCACCACCGCGTCACCCGGCGCCACATGGGTGACACCCTCGCCGACCGCGAGGACGGTCCCCGCCCCCTCGTGGCCGAGCACGGCGGGCACCGGCACCCGCAGGGTGCCGTTGGTCAGGGACAGATCGGAGTGGCAGACACCGGCGGCGGCGAGCCGGACCCGGACCCGCCCGGGCCCGGGCTCCGGCAACTCGATCCCGGTGATCTCCAGCGGGGAGCCGATGGCGGACAGGACGGCGGCACGTACGGCCATGACGCGTGGCTCCCTTAGAACTGGAGGGACTTGGTCTGGAGGTACTCGGTGAGGCCGTGGGCGCCGAGTTCGCGGCCGACTCCGGACCGCTTGTAGCCGCCGAAGGGGGCGAGCGGGTTGAACCTGCCGCCGTTGATGTCGACCTGGCCGGTGTCCATCCGGCGGGCGAAGGCCACCGCCTCCGCCTCGTCGCCCGCCCAGACGGCGCCGGCGAGGCCGTAGACCGTGCCGTTGGCGATGCGCAGGGCGTCCTCCTCGTCGTCGTAGCGGAGGATGGAGAGGACCGGGCCGAAGATCTCCTCCTGGGCGACGGTCATGCCGGGGGTGACGTCGGCGAGGACGGTGGGGCTGACGAAGTAGCCCCGTTCGCACGGGGCTTCGGGGCCGCCCGCGACGAGGCGGGCGCCCTCGGCGACGCCCTTCTCGATGTAAGCGCGCACGCGCGCCCGCTGCTTGGCGTTCACCACGGGGCCGATGCGCTCGCCGTACTTGGCGGCGGCCGTCGCGGCCAGGGCGACCGCCTCCTCGTACTGGTCGCGGTGGACCAGCATGCGGGTCCAGGCGCTGCACGTCTGGCCGGAGTTGGACATGACGTTGGCGACGCCGACATTCACCGCCCTGGCGAGGTCGGCGCTCGGCAGGACGACGTTGGCGGACTTGCCGCCCAGCTCCAGGGCGACCTTCTTGACGGCGCCGCCCGCGATCGCGCCGATCCGCCTGCCGACGGCCGTGGAGCCGGTGAAGGAGACCAGGTCCACGTCCGGGTGCTCGGCGAGCGCCTGCCCGGCGACCGGGCCGACTCCGGTGACCAGGTTGAACACGCCCGCCGGGAGCCCGGCCTCGTGGACCGCCGCGGCGAACAGCCGGGCGGTGAGCGGGGTGTCCTCGGCGGGCTTGAGGACGACGGTGCAGCCGGCGGCCAGCGCGGGGGCGGCCTTGGCGACGATCTGGTGCAGCGGGTAGTTCCAGGGGGTGATCGCGCCGACCACGCCGACCGGCTCGTGGTACACGGTGGAATTGCCGACCTTCTCCTCGAAGGCGTACGTCGCCGCCAGATCGGCGTAGGAGCCGGCGACCGCGACCGGCACGCCCGCGTGGACCGTCCGGGAGAAGGCGAGCGGCGAGCCGAGTTCGGCGGTGACGGTCTCGGCGATCTCCTCCTCGCGGGCCGCCAGCACGTCCCGCAGGGCGGCGAGGCGGGCGGCCCGCTCGGCGGGCGGAGTCGCGGACCAGCCGGGCAGGGCGGCGCGGGCCGCGCGTACGGCCGCGTCGACGTCCTCTTCGGTGCCCGCGGGCACGGTGCCGATCACCTGCTCGTCGGCCGGGTTCTCCACCTCGATGACGTCCGGGCCCGCTGCGGGACGCCAGGCGCCGTCGATGTACATGCCGTCGTGTGCCTTCATCGTGCTCCTCCGGGGCGGGGGCCGTCATCGTTCTCGTCCGCGTGAACAAGCTACTGGCAGCCCATAAACTAGCGCCGGTAGCTTTTGGTCCCGCGCGCCCGGCCGGCCCGTCACCGGCCCGGCCTTCACTCCTCCAGGTCGGGCAGCCGGTCCGGGGCCGGGCAGATGCGCTCGCCGCGCTGGTCGAAGACGAACAGGCGGGCGAGGTCGACCAGGAGCGGCACTTGCATGCCGTGCCGCAACTCGATGTCCGGCGTGGTCCGCACGACCAGGTCGCCGGGCAGGCGCGGCTCGGGCGCGGCGACCGGTTCCGGCGCGGGTCCGGCGGGGTGCTCAAGCACCACCACGGGACCCGCACGCAGGGCGCCCGCCCGGTCCCGCAGCCGGTTCAGGACCGTGCCCTCGCGCCGGCGCCGCCGGGTCGGGCGCCGGGTGGGGCGCGGGGCCTCCAGATCCGGTACGACGGCGGGGCGGGAGCCGGTGTTGAAGTGGACGAGGATCTCGTGGCCCTGGAACTCCATGTGCTCCACCAGCCCGGTGATCGTCACCTCCCCTGGCCGGGCGACGGGCGCGGGAGCTCCCGTTCGCCGGGACGACGCCGAGATCTCGGGGGCGATCCGAACCGCCTCCGAGCGCAGCCCCACGATCACCTCGCGGCCCTGCTGCACACGCAGCAACTGGTGGTCCAGGGACAGCGGTTCGGGCAGGCGCAGGAACTGCTTGCCCAGGCTGATGGTCATGGCGCCGTCGAGCGGGGCGCGGACCAGGCCGCGCAGCAGGTTGATGCGCGGGGTGCCGATGAAGGCGGCCACGAAGACGTTGCGGGGCAGGGCGTACACCGCGCGCGGGGTGCCCACCTGCTGGAGGACGCCGCCGCGCAGGACGGCGACCCGGTCGCCCACGGACATCGCCTCGGACTGGTCATGGGTGACGTAGACCGTGGTGACGCCCAGCTCCCGTGTCAGCTTGGATATTTCGGCGCGCAGGTGGTTGCGGAGCTTGGCGTCGAGGTTGGACAGCGGCTCGTCCATCAGGAAGGCGGAGGGGTGCCGGGAGATCGCGCGGCCCATGGCGACGCGCTGTCGTTCGCCGCCGGAGAGCTGGCTGGGGAAGCGGTCGAGGAGGTCCTCGATGCCCAGCATCCGGGCGGTGGCGTCGACCCGGCCGCCGGGGTCCGCGCCGGGCGACTCGATGCGCAGCGGGAAGCCGATGTTGTCGCGGCTGGTCATGTTCGGGTAGAGCGCGAAGTTCTGGAAGACCATCGCCATGTCCCGGCCGGAGGGCGGCAGGTCGTTGCCGTACTCGCCGTCGAGCAGCAGCTGCCCCTCGGTGATCTCCTCCAGACCGGCGATCATCCTGAGCACGGTGGACTTTCCGCAGCCGGAGGGCCCGAGCAGCACCAGGAACTCGCCGGGCGCGATGTCGAGCGAGAGGCGGTCCACCACGCGGACGCCCTTGGCGTAGGCCTTGCTCACGTCGTGCAGAGAGATGGCGCGCGTCATGGGACATTCCCCCGGGACTCACCAGAGCACTGAGGCTCCGCGGGTCGAACGCCTCGTGCGGGTCTACGGGGCGTATGAGTCACGGAAGTTAACGGAAGGTGCGCGCCCGGGGGAAGAGACCGGGCAGGATCGGGAGCCGCCGTCCGCCGGGCGAGAAAGCGGACGATCGTGTTCAGGGGCGGGCGACCGGCCGTGGGCCACCCGCCCGCCGTGCTGCGCGGTCTCAGCTCGTCGAGGTCAGGTGGGCGAAGACGACGACGTTGCTGGAGTAGCCGGCTCTGTGGGTGTAGAGGCCGCCGCAGGTGATCACGCGGAGCTCGGGGCGGCGGGAGGTGCCGTACACCTCCTTGTCCGGAAAGCGGGCCTTGTCGAAGACCCGTACCTTGTCGACGGTGTAGACGGCGGTGCGGCCGTCCTCGCGCCGGACCTCGATGCGGTGGCCCGGCCCGAGCCGGCCGAGCCCGGCGAAGACGGCGGCGCCGGACCTGGTGTCGCGGTGCCCGACCGCGATCGCCGTGCCGGGCTCCCCGGGCGTGGGGCCGCCGTCGTACCAGCCCACGAGCCTGGGCTTGTCGAGCGGTGGTGTCTGGAGTTCCCGGTCGCCGTCGAGGCCGATCCCGATGATGGGTGCGTCGATGCCGAGGGAGGGGATGCGCAGGGTGGTCGCGCGGGACCGGGGCAGCGGCGCGGGCGGGCGTGAGGAGGGGGCCCCGGGCCGCGGCGCCGCCGACTTCCCGCGGGCCGGGCCGTCGCCGTTCGAAGCGTCTCCGCCGGCACCGCCGCGGTCCGGGCCGCGGTCGTCCGCCCTGCCGCCGTCCTCCCCGTCGCCGTCCGCGCCGGAAGGACCCGGGTGGGCCGGGGCCACGGCGCCCGGCCCGGCGGCTCGCTCATGGGCGGTGCCGTCGTGCTGCCCACCACACCGGTTCCCGGCCGTGACCAGGACGACCGCGAGCACGGTCGTCCTGGCCAGCCGGTAGGCGCGGGTCCGGTACCAGGGCCTGCGTCTGCGCCTACGCGGCGCCATGCGGGCGCCGGCGGACCAGCCGCGTGTACACGACCCCGCTGACCGCGACCAGCCCCACGGCCGCGGCCCCCGTCACCGGCGAGAAGGCCGCGACCGAGGAGGCGAGGGCCCCGCCGCCCGCCTGGACGCCGCCCCGCGGGCCGCCGAGGTCGTCGCGGCCCGAGCCCGGTACCTCGTGGCCGCGGCCCGGGTCCTCGATCTGGCCCGGACCATGCGCCCCCTGGTGCCGGCCGTTGCCCCCACGGCAGTTGACGCGGAAGATCTTCTCCTTGGGGGTGCCGCCGACGGTCCAGGTGAGCTTGTACTGCCCGTCGGCGAGCCCCAGCGGGTCGGTGTGACCCGCGCCGGCGCCCAGGGCGATCGTGCCGGTGACGGTGGCGCTGTTGGGCAGCGGTGGCTGCGCCTGGATGGTGTAGCCGATGCTGGGCAGGACGTCGAAGTTGGCGGCGTCCAGGTAGAACCGGCAGACCACGGGGTCGTCCTTCGAGACGCCGAAGGGCACGCCCACTCGATGGATCTTGATGTCGCCGGCTTCCCCCTGGGCCATGGCAGTCGGCGCTGCCAGCCACGTGGCACCGGCCGCGGTCAGAGCCGTCAGGGCGGCGGCGGCGACGCGGGAGCCGAAGGTGCGTGGGTTTGTCAGGGTGGGCATGCGTGTTCCTCCGAGTCAGACGATTTTCATACAATCGCTCTTTCATCTGACTGTCTTTCACATGCGCTTGCGTCGAGAAGCAACCGGCACCCGACGCGCCGTCAGCTTTCCCCCGGCCGGCGCAACCGTTTCCCGCCCCTCCCCGCCGGGGACCTCACGGCACCGGGCTGATCGGCGATCGGCCTCAGTCCAGCACCTGCGCCAGGTAGGCACGCAGCATCCGCCGCATCTCCTCGATGATCCGCTCGTCGCCCTGCGCGTCGACGCGGAAGGCGAGTTGGACCAGGGTGTCGGCGGTCTCGACGGCGATCAGGAAGGTGCGGCGCAGGTCGTCGTCGGGCGGGCGGGGCAGGTAGCCGGACAGGAGATCGGTGAGGCGGTCGGCGACGCGGTGGTTGGGTTCGCAGTCGCCGGTGCCGACGGGGATCTGGTTGCCGAAGTCGACGAGGGAGAATCCGGGCGCGGTCCGCTTCATGGCCAGGTACTCGTCCAGCACGGCGTCCATGGCGACACGCCACCCGCCGTTCCCCGCCTTCTTCGCCTTCTCCGCCTTGTTCAGCCGCTCGGTGACGCGCTCGGTGTACCGGTCGAGGTTGCGCTGGGCGAGCGCGTCCGCCATCGCCCGCTTGTCGCCGAAGAACCGGTAGACCGAGCCGATGGGCACACCTGCGCGCACCGCGACGGCGCGCGTGGTCAGCGCGTCGTAGCCGACCTCGTCGAGGAGCTCGGCGCAGGCGTCGAGGATCCTGGTCAGCCGTTCGGCGCTGCGCCGCTGCACAGGCGCACGGCGAAGCGGGGTCGGGTGGGACACGGCTTCATCATGCCTTCCCCCGGCGAGCGGGTGAAGCGCGCCTCCGGGCAGGCCGGACCGCGCCCCGCTACCGCACTTGCCCAGTGCTCCCCCCAGGGTGGAGGTGAAGGGCATCCTGCCCCTGCGGCCCGGAGGGCCGCAGCGGCACGGCTGAGACCGCGTCATCCGACGACGGAGTTGTCGGGTCTACCGCCGGACGGGCGGAAAGTGACGCCTGTGGAGGCCCCAGTAAGACCGATCTCCCCGGAGAGCGGCAAGGGCCGGTGAAGCAGGAACCCGAGGTGGCGCCGCGTAGCGGTGCGGACCGGAATCTCCTGCCCTCGGGCAGGAGAGGGCGTCAAGACCGCGGAGACACGGCCTGGGGCGACTCCTTCGGAAACGCAGCCCGGAACGACTCCGGCGGCTCAGGCGGCTCAGGCGGCTCCGGGGACGAGGCCGTGACGTCGGCCGTGCTCTGGACCGGGTTGCCGGCGACCGCCCAGACCGTGCCGTCGTCGGCGTAGAGGCGGACGGTGACGTGATGGGTGCCGTGGGGGACGAGCCGGCCGGGGAGACGGTACTCCGGGGCGCGCAGGCGGACGACGAGCCGGCCGTCCACCAGCAGATGGGCGAGGCCGCGACCGGCCGTCGCCCGGGCGGCCGCACCGGCCGGGGAGAAGCGGAAGCGGCGCACGACCAGCCGTACGCCCCAGTCGCCGTCGGCGGCCGGCCGCACCTCGACCCGGACCTCGGGGGCGGTCTTCCCGTTCACCTCGCGGTAGTGCCGGCCCTCCTCGTCGGTGTGGTCGAGGAGCTTGCCCACGGGCTCGGCCGGTTTCCCGTCGGCCGGCCCGTGCGCGGCCTCCGGTCCACAGCCCGCCGGCCCGGCGAACAACAGGGCACAGACCGCGAGCGCAGCGAGTGATCCCCGCGTCCACGACGACATGACGGGAAGCGTAGGGCAGCGGCCGGACCCGCCGGATCCGCCTGGAGTCGGGTTCCTGCCTCCGCCCGGAGTAGGGGGCCTTGCGCCCCGGAAAACGCAATCCTACGGTGTTCCATAGGAATCAGGTTGCAAGGGAGCGATCATGAGCGGGGACGCACGCAAGACCGCCGAGAAACTGACCTACCTCTCCGGTTTCGGCAACGAGCACAGTTCCGAGGCGGTTCCGGGCGCGCTGCCCGAGGGCCGCAACTCCCCGCAGCGCGCCCCCCTGGGGCTGTACGCGGAGCAGCTCAGCGGTACGGCGTTCACCGAGCCGAGGGCCCACAACCGCCGCTCGTGGCTGTACCGGATCCGCCCGTCGGCCGCGCACCCGGCGTTCACCCGGACGGACAACGGCACGATCCGCACGGCGCCGTTCACCGAGACGGCGCCCGACCCGAACCGGCTGCGCTGGAACCCGTTGCCGGAGCCCGCCCGCGGCACGGACTTCCTCGCCGGACTGTGGACCCTGGGCGGCAACGGCGACGCCACCCAGCGCACCGGCGTGGCCGTGCACCTTTACCATGCCGACTCCTCGATGGAGCGCGTCTTCAGCGACGCGGACGGCGAGTTGCTGATCGTGCCGGAGCGCGGCGGGCTGCTGCTGCACACCGAGTTCGGGCTGCTGCACGCCGAGCCGGGGGACGTGGCGCTCGTCCCGCGCGGGGTGCGCTTCCGCGTGGAGCTTCTCGACGCCACGGCCCGCGGCTACGTCTGCGAGAACTACGGCGCCCCCTTCCGTCTCCCCGACCTCGGCCCCATCGGCGCCAACGGCCTCGCCAACGCCCGCGACTTCCGTGCGCCGGTCGCCGCCTACGAGGACGCCGAAGGCCCGGTGGAGGTGGTGAACAAGTTCTGCGGCAACCTGTGGACCGCCACCTACGACCACTCCCCGCTCGACGTGGTGGCCTGGCACGGCAACCTCGTGCCGTACGTCTACGACCTGCGCCGCTTCAACGTGATCGGCACGATCTCCTACGACCACCCGGACCCGTCGATCTTCACGGTGCTGACCTCGCCCTCCGACACCCCGGGCCTGGCCGGCGTGGACTTCGTCGTCTTCGCGCCGCGCTGGCTGGTCGGCGAGGACACCTTCCGGCCGCCGTACTTCCACCGGAACGTGATGAGCGAGTACATGGGCCTGATCGAGGGCGCCTACGACGCCAAGGCGGAAGGCTTCGTACCGGGCGGCGGCTCGCTGCACAACATGATGTCGGCGCACGGTCCGGACCGGGAGACCTTCGACAGGGCGAGCGCGGCGGAGCTGAGGCCGCAGAAGGTGGACGACGGGCTGGCGTTCATGTTCGAGACGCGCTGGCCGCTGACGCTCACGCCGCACGCGGCAGGGGCCGAGCACCTTCAGCGGCGGTACGACGACGTGTGGCAGGGGCTCGAGCGGCACTTCCGCCCCTTGCCCTGATCGATTCCCTACCGGTACGGATGACCCGTGACCTCCTTCGCCCCGGATTCGATCGTCCTGAACCGCAAGTTGCCGCTGTGGTACCAGGTGTCGCAGTCGCTGCGCGCCTCGATCCTCGGCCGCTCGCCCCAGGACCCGCTGCGCCTGCCCACCGAGGAACAGCTGGCGGGGCACTACGGCGTGAGCGTGCTGACCATGCGGCAGGCGCTGAAGGAGCTGGAGGACGAGGGTCTGATCACCCGGCACCGGCGGCGCGGCACGTTCATCGAGCCCGGCGCCCGGCGGGGCGCCCCGGTGCGGCTGCTGGGATCGGTGGACGCCATCGTGGCCCAGCAGTCCGGCATGACCACCGAGCTGCTGGCCCACGGCACGGTGGCGGTGCCCGCCGAACTCGCCGAGTTCTTCCCGGATCTGGGCGAGGTGGCGACGTACCACCGGCTGCGCGGCGACGAGAAGACCGGTGAGCCGACCAACCACGCCCGCAACTACGTCCGTCCGGAGCTGGCCCGCCGGATGGCGCCGGAGGATCTGGTGCGGTGGCCGATGACCAAGGTGCTGCGGGACGTGGTGGGCGCGGACATCAGCCGGATCACGGACACCGTCCAGGCCCGGCTGGCCGATCCGGAGACGGCGCGGCTGCTTCAAGTCCCGCTGCTCAGCCCGATCCTGCACTACACGGGGATCACCTACGACGCGGCGGGGCGGCCGCTGGACGTGGCGGTGATCCACTACCGGGGGGACCGTTTCTCCTTCACGGTCACCCTCGACGCCACCTGACCCGGCCGTCCGGGTCAGGTCGTACGATGCCCGGCGTGACGCACGACGACGCTCCGCCGCTGGCCGACCTCATGCCGTGGTCCGTCGCACCGCCGCGGCTGGGCCGGGGGTGGCCGGTGGCTCCCGACGCGGGCTGTCTCAGGGCCCGCTGGGAGGCCCTGCTGAAGGCCGAGGGCCCCGACCGGGAGGCCCTGTTCGAGCCGACGCGCTCGCGCACGCCGTACACGGCCGTCGGGCAGCTGCCGGGCCGGACCGGCGGCACCGAGAGGCTGGTCCGCGCCTCGGGTCCCTGCCCGGAGCCGGTGCGTGTGCTCGTGGCGCCCTTCGACGAGCAGTGGCTGATCCCCGACCACCGTCTGATCGACGCGGCCCGCCCCGAGTTGTGGCGGGTGGCGGACGCCCGGCAGGTCTTCGTGGCGGAGACGGCCGCCGCGCCCGGCACCGGACCGCCCCTCCTGGCGACCTCCCTGCTGCCCGTCCTGCGCACGGGCCGTGTCCGGCCCCTGTACCGCCGCCCGGCGGCGGCGGAACCGAACCTGGCGCCCGGCCTGCTGGACCACCTCGCCGCCCGGCTCGGGCACCGCCCCGACCCGGTGGACGTCCTCGCCTGGACACTCGCGGCGGCGCGCCCCGGTCCGGACGGCCCGGTGGTCCCGCTCACCGGGGACGCCGGGGTCTGGGCGGCCGGAGTGGAGCTGGGCCGCCGGACGCTGTGGCTGATGCGCCGCGACGGCGAGCGCCCCAAGCTCCCCGGCGGCCGCCGCCCCTACGTCCGTGCCCCGCTGCCCGCGCGCCCGTTGACCCTGCGCTACGACCGGGACGAGGAGACCCTGCACCTCGACGAGGGCCGCATCTCCCCTGTCCCGCCGCAGGCCTGGGACTTCGAGGTCGGTTCGGTGCGGGTCCTGGAGCAGTGGTTCGCCGCCCGGACCGCGCAGGGCGAACCGGGCACCCTCGCGGCCTTCGGCCCGGCGACCTGGCCGCAGGCATGGACGTCCGAGTTCCTGGAGCTGATCACGGTCCTCGCCCTGCTGGCGGAACTGCGGCCACGGCGGGAGGCGTTGGCGGTGACGGACCCGATCACCGCGACCGGACTGCGGTCCGCGGGGATCCTGCCGGTACCGGACGCGGCCCGACGGCCGGCCTCGGTCCTCGATCACCGCGAGGAGGGACCGGAGGGCCAGTTCGCCCTGATCTGATGCCGCCGCGCGCGGACGGGTGCCGGGGTGGCGATCCGGCCGCCCGCGCGGGTGAGCCGCGCCGGTGACAAAGGGGGTGGGCGCGGGTCATGATCCAGGGCATGGATCAGCTTCCGCCGCCCCTGGAGGGCATCACCGTGGTCGCTGTCGAGCAGGCCGTGTCGGCGCCGTTCGCCACCCGGCAGCTCGCCGATCTCGGGGCTCGGGTCATCAAGGTCGAGCGGGTGGACGGGGGTGACTTCGCGCGGGGCTACGACACCGCGGCGGGCGGACTCGCCTCGCACTTCGTGTGGTGCAACCGGGGCAAGGAGTCCGTGGCGCTGGGCCTGAAGGACCCGCGGGGTCTGGACGTCGTACGGCGGCTGATCGCCCGCGCGGACGTGTTCGTGCAGAACCTCGCCCAGGGCGCGGCGGCCCGGCTCGGTCTGGACTCGGCGACGCTGTGCGCCGGGCACCCGCGGCTGATCGCCGTGGACATCTCGGGCTACGGGTCAGACGGTCCGTACGCGCACAAGCGGGCGTACGACATGCTCGTGCAGTGCGAGGCGGGGCTGGTGTCCGTGACCGGCACGCCGGAGCAGCCGGTGAAGGCGGGGATCCCGGCGGCGGACATCGCGGCGGCCATGTACGCCTTCTCGGGCGTGCTGGCGGCGCTGGTGCGGCGCGGCACGACGGGGTGCGGCGGTCCGGTGGAGGTGTCGATGCTGGAGGCGCTCGCAGAGTGGCTGGGGCACCCGCTGCACCACGCGATGCACGGCGGGACCGCCCCGGCGCGCACCGGCCTGGCGCACGCCGTCATCGCCCCCTACGACGCCTTTCCGACCGCGGACGGCGGGCGGGTGCTGCTGTCGGTGCAGAACGACAGGGAGTGGCGCCGACTCGCCGAACAGGTTCTGGCCCGCCCGGAGTTGGGGACGGATCCGATGTTCGCGACGAATGCGGCACGGGTCACGCACCGGGAACGCACCGACGAACTGGTCGGCAAGGTGCTCGGCGCGCTGGACACCGACGAGGCGCTGGCCCGGCTGGAGGGCGCGGGCATCGCCTGCGCGCGTCTACGGGACGTGCACGAGCTCGCGGAGCATCCGCAGCTGGCGGCCCGGGAGCGGTGGCGGGAGGTGGGCACACCGGTCGGCCCGCTCAGGGCGCTGCTGCCGCCGATCACGCTGCCGGGCGGGACCGGGCCGTACATGGGGGACATACCCGCGCTCGGACAGCACACCGAGGCGCTGCTGCGTGCCGTGGGAATGACAGACGGCGAGATCGCTGCGCTGCGCCGGGACGGCGTGGTGGCCTGAGCGCGGGTCAGGTGAACGGGCCGGGGAGACGCCGGTCGGGACTCAGCGCGCGCCGAACAGCGAGCGGCGCAGTCGGCGCAGCGGCGCGAACAGCGACACGCGGTGGACCCGGGCGCGCCTGCCCGTGCGGTCGTGCGGGCCACGTGCGGTCAGCTCGCGCATCAGCGACGTCGCCTCGACCGTCTCCCGCTGCGGCACGGCGGGGCCGGCCAGCACCGACAGATGGCGGTCGAGACGCGAGCTGGTCGCGCTGCTCCCGCAGGTGATCGCAGGGACCCTGGCCCTGCTGCGCACTGTTATCTGCTCCATGTCACTCCCCACCCGTACGAGTCCACCCGGCCCGGGCAGAGTAACCCTATCGCCCCGTTGGGGCACTCGTGTATCGCGGTGGCAGGATTCACCTTCCCTGGTGGGGTGTTGACGATTACCCTCCGAATCCGACCGCTTTCAAGGTGAGTTGAACAATTGGCGGCGTAGTGGGCAGAGGTGACCCTCCATCGGGTTCTTCGGTCACGGCGAGTGATGTCGCCGATCGGGTGAGACCCGAGACGACCAGGGGCGCGTCATCCGCGACAGGCCGAGGCAGTGCGGTGGTGCGCCGGGGCGCATGAGTCACAGCCGGCGCACCCGGCCACTGGGCGGGGCCGCGTACCCGCCCACGGTGACCACGGCCCGCCCCCCCCCCCGGGAAGCGGAAGCGATCACTCCGATACTGCGGCCCTCCGCGTCCCGGCCGACGGCGGCCCGGGTGTCCCGGGCGAGAACGTGTGCGATCTCACGTGCCCGGTCCCGCCGGGCCGCCGGATCGTCCTGGGTCCGGTTCGCCTGGACGGCGAAGAGCGCGGCGACGACGAGGGCCGGTTCGGGCTGCTGCTCGTGGTGGCGTACGGCGTCGGGCTCGCCCTGACCCTCACCGTGGCCGGGTTCGCCGTGGTCAGGCCGGGCAGCGGCGTGAGCCGCCTGCTGGACCGGCGCACCCGCTGGACCGCGGGCCCGGCGGCGGCCTGGTACGCAGGACCGCGCCGCTCGCGTCGGCGTGCGTGGTCGTCGCTCTGGGAGCCGGACTGATGTTCAGGGGGGCGGCAGCGACGCGGGGCTGAGCGGCCGTCACCCAGGAGTCCGGGGCGGGCCGGCGCGGCGGAGACCCCGGGAGGGCGGGGCCTCCGCTTCGGGAGCGAAGGGGGCAGGTGGCCTGTTGACGACGGTGGGTCAGGCCGCCTTGGTGAACACCGGGAGGTAGCCGCCGGAGTGGCCGGCCGCCGTCGGGTGGTAGGACTCGCCGATGTTGAGCCAGTTGACGCTGTGCAACCAGGAGCTGCCGGAGCAGATCTCGTGGCCGGAGAAGGTGGTGCGGACGTCGCCGAAGACGAAGCCGTGGTTGGCGGCGATCTTGGCCGTGGCGGCGTCGATGTAGTCGGCGGCACCGTTGATGGCGGAGCGCTTGGCCTCGCTGAGGCCCAGGCAGAACTGTCCGAGCAGGTAGAAGCGGGGGTAGCCGATGACGACCACGCGGGCGTTGGGAGCCTTGGCGCGAATCGTCGAGTAGAGGTTGTTCAGTTTGCCGGGCAACGTCGAGTCGACGTACGCCTTGGCGGTGTTGATGCGCGAGATGCAGTCGCTGTCGGACTGGAGCACACAGGTCGTCATGACGTCGGAGAACCCGGCGTCGTTGCCGCCGACGGTGATCGAGACGAGGGCGGTGGCGGAGTTGAGCGGGCCGAGCTGGTTGGCCAGTACGTCGTCGGTCCTGGCACCCGAGCAGGCGGTGAAGGAGAACGACGACGGGGAGTTGGCGGCGTTCCACAGGTAGGGGTACGCGTTCGTGCTGCGGTTGCAGCTGCCGCTGGAGCTGATGTAACTGCCGGCGCCCACCCCCGAGGAGTAGGAGTCACCGAGGGCCACATACGGGCCGCTCGCCGCCAGTTGGGAAGCCTGCGCCGTCGCCGCCCCGGTCAGGGCGAGGCAGACGGTCAGGAGGAGGGAACCGATATAGGCGGAAATTCGGGAACTTCGTCTCATGGAACCTCCCTTTAGCAGGATCTCTGCCGTAACCGTCGTAGCAGCTACGCGTGTTGACAGGGAAGTGTCCATGCCAAGAATTTCCAGCGATCAACGAGATCCGTTGTGGCACAAGAGGCTTGGGAGGTCGAGAACCGGCCAGTCGACAGGGGTTCGCGGGCGTGCGAGAACCCGTACGGGCGGCTTCCGCATCTTGACGGGCGCGGCGGGCTGCGCGACATTGAAGCCCGGCATCCGGCGCTTCGGGGGGCAAAGTCGCCAATGCAGACCATACGCATCAAGACAGCTTCAACACCGGGCACACAGCGGGCGCGGCCAGGGCCGGGGAGGGACCTGTCACCGCTGCTCGCGGGCGCCGCGACGGCAGCCGGGGGGATCGGTGCGGTGCTCGCGCTGACCGGCTCCGGCTCCCCTCTGCGCGGTCCGCTGGCGCTGTTCTTCCTGCTCGCGGCGCCGGCCGCGGCCATCGCCGCCGCGCTGCGCGGGCTGGATCCTTTCGGCCGCGCCCTCGTCTCAGTGGCGGGCGCGGTCGCCCTCGACATGCTGGTGGCCCAGGGGTTGCTGGCCGTGCACCGATGGTCCGTCAGCGGCGGACTGCTGGCCGTCACCGCGTTCAGCTCCCTCGTTCTCCTGCTGGTTCTGGTGCGGCGGCAGCGCGGCCGTACGGCGAGAAGACAGGGCTCCTGACGTGGACATCAGCGTGTACCGCCCCGGCGAGCTGACCGCCGCCGACCGGGCGGCGTGGACCGCGATGCAGTCCAAGGCTCATCTGCACGGTGCGGAGGAGCTGGCGAACCCCTTCCTGTCCCCCGAGTTCGCGCTCGCGGTGGGCCGGTGCAGACGCGGGGTGCGGATCGCCGTGGTGCGCGAGGACGGCGAGCCCGCCGCGTTCTTCCCGTTCCAGAGATCGGCCACCGGCGTCGGCCGGGCCGTCGGGCTCGGCGTCTCCGACTGCCAGGGCCTGGTGCACCGGCCCGGCTTCACCTGGGACGCCCGTGAGCTGCTGCGGGCCTGCTCACTGGCAGTCTGGGAGTTCGACCACCTGGTGGCGGGCCAGGAGCCGTTCGAGGCGGGAGCCTCCGGCAGCTTCCCGTCCCCGGTCATGGACGTCGACGGGGGCTACGACGCCTATGTGCGCGAACTGCGCGCGCGCTCGCCGAAGTTCACCCGGACCACGCTCGCCAAGGAGCGCAGGCTGGGCCGTGACATGGGCCCGGTGCGCTACGTCCACGACGAGCGCGACCCCGCCGCGCTGCGCAGGCTGATGGCCTGGAAGTCCGCGCAGTACCGGCGGACCGGGCGCAGCGACCGCTTCGCACACGACTGGATCACCCGCCTGGTCACCCAGCTGTTCCACACCCGCTCCGACCCCTTCGCGGGGATCCTGTCGGTGCTGTACGCGGACGGCCGGCCGGCCGCCGCCCACTTCGGGCTGCGCACCGAACGGGTGCTGGCCTGCTGGTTCCCGGCCTACGACCCGGCGTTCGCGAAGTTCTCCCCGGGGCTGATCCTGCATCTGCGCATGGCCGAGGCGGCCGCCGCCGACGGCATCGCGTACCTGGATCTCGGCCGGGGCCAGAAGGAGTACAAGGACTCCCTGAAGACACGCGAACTCAGCGTGTCCGAAGGGTGGGTGACCCGCCGTCACCCGGTGGCGGTCGGGCACCGGGCGCGCCGCGCCCCGGTCCGGGCGCTGCGCAACGCGGTGCAGTCGCGGCCGGAACTGTTCGAGCCCGCGGACAGGATCCTCAAACGCATGGGACAAATCCGTTCCAGGCGATGAACAGTGCGTAGAGGGTTGTGTTACGGCAAAAGCATCAAAAACGTGAGGCCTCGTTGCAGGTCTTGCCATACTGGTTCAATCGTCAATACCGTCGTACATCTCACCCGCATCGGACCGTCGGCAAGCGGCTCAAGGGGAGGGCTCAGGGCCGAGACGTTCCGGCGCGGAGCGCGGTAGGGGGGTGCCGTGCTCGGTGACCGCAGGTGTGACCGAGCCGTGCCGCGCGACCGGCTGCCGTTCTTCCGGCACGCCGGCCAGCTTTGCCAGCTCACCCGGGGTGTTCGGAGAGCCGTTCCGGCGTGCCCCGGGTGATCAACCCCCCTTTCGAACCGGATACACAGCCGGGCCGCCCGAGGGGCGGGCGGTCCGCCGGACGAGAGGGAACACGACTCATGAGCTCCGTTCTGCGCTCGCCTTCGTCGGGACAGGATCCGACGCTCGCCGCGGAATACCGGCCCATCTCCTCGCACCTGGCCATCACACCGCCGGTGAGCGTGGTGATCCCGGCCATGAACGAGGCGGAGAATCTGCCCTACGTCTTCAAGACGCTCCCGGAGTGGATTCACGAAGTGGTTCTCGTGGACGGCAATTCCACCGACGACACCGTCGAAGTGGCCCGGGAACTGTGGCCCAAGGTGAAGGTCGTCGGGCAGCGCGGCAAGGGCAAGGGGGATGCCCTGATCACCGGCTTCGAGGAGTGCACCGGCGACATCATCGTGATGGTCGACGCGGACGGCTCGGCCGACGGCGGCGAGATCGTCTCCTACGTCTCCGCCCTGGTCTCGGGCGCGGACTTCGCCAAGGGCTCCCGGTTCGCCAACGGCGGCGGCACCGACGACATGACCTTCATCCGCAAGCTCGGCAACCGGGCACTGTGCGCCGTGGTAAACCGCAAGTTCGGCGCCCGCTACACCGACCTGTGCTACGGGTACAACGCGTTCTGGCGGCACTGCCTGGACAAGATCGAGCTGGACTGCACCGGCTTCGAGGTCGAGACGCTGATGAACATCAGAGTGGTCAAGGCCGGACTGAAGGTGCAGGAGATTCCCAGCCACGAGTACCTGCGCATCCACGGCGCCAGCAATCTGCGCGCCCTGCGCGACGGGCTGCGGGTGCTGAAGGTGATCCTCGAGGAGCGCTCCAACCGGCGTGAACTGCGCCGCCAGGCCCGCCGGTCCCCGATGCTCGACGCGGTGCGGGGAGAGGCGTCTTGAGCGGTCTCGGCGTCTCCGTCGTGATCTGCGTCTACACCGCGGACCGCTGGGAGGACATCCTCGCGGCGGTCTCCTCGGTGCGGGCGCAGTCCCGGCCGGCCCTGGAGACCCTCCTGGTGGTGGACCACAACCCGGCGCTGCTGGAGAGGCTGGCCAAGGAGTACAAGGAGTACCAGGACGGCGGCGAGGTGCGGGTGCTCGCCAACGCGGGCCCGCGCGGCCTGTCCGCCGGCCGCAACACGGGCATCGCCGCCTCCCGCGGCGAGATCATCGCCTTCCTCGACGACGACGCCGTGGCCGAGCGGGACTGGCTGCGGCACTTCGCCGAGGGGTACGCGGACCCGCGGGTCATGGCCGTCGGCGGCCGGACCGTTCCGGTCTGGGCGTCGGGCCGCCGGCCGGCCTGGTTCCCGGAGGAGTTCGACTGGGTGGTGGGCTGCACCTACCGCGGCCTGCCGCCCGGCCGGGTCCGGGTGCGCAACGTGCTCGGCGGCAACGCCTCCTTCCGGCGCACGGCGTTCGACGCGGCGGGCGGCTTCGCCACCGGTATCGGCCGCGACGGCGACAAGCGCCCGCTGGGCTGCGAGGAGACGGAGCTGTGCATCCGGCTCTCCCGGGCCCGGCCGGACGCGGTCCTCCTGATCGACGACCGGGCGGTCATCCACCACCGGGTGCCCGAGGCGCGCGAGCACTTCCGCTACTTCCGCACCCGCGCCTACGCCGAGGGCCTGTCCAAGGCGCTGGTCGCGCGGAGCGTCGGCGCGCAGAGGGGCCTCGAGTCCGAGCGCCGCTACAGCACCCGGGTGCTGCCCGCCGGGGTGGCCCGCGGGCTGCGGGACGCGCTGCTGGCCCGGCCGGGCGGCGCGGGCCGGGCCGGCGCGATCGTCGCCGGTGTGCTCACGGCCGCGGGCGGCTATGCCGTCGGCAGCGTCAGGGCCCGGCGGGGCGGAGCGACGTTCTCGGTGGCGAGGATCGCGCAGACCCCGCGGAGCGGGAGGACCGGGCAGACCCGGAGGAGCGGGGGAACCGGGCAGGACGAGGGGGGACGCACCGCATGAACGGCCGTACCAGCGCACCCGTGCCGGTGCTCATGTACCACGCGGTCGCGCCGGAGCCCAACGAGGCCACCCGCGAGCTGTCCGTGACACCGGAGGCGTTCGCGGAGCAGATGGCCGTGCTCAAGGACCGGGGCTTCCAGCCGGTCACCACGGCCCGGCTGGCCGAGCACTGGCGTGGCACGGGCCAGCCGCCGCTGCCTGCGGACCCCCTCCTGATCACCTTCGACGACGGCTACGAGGGCGTGCACCGCTACGCCCTGCCGACGCTGGCCCACTACGGCTTCCCCGCCACGCTGTTCGTCTCCACGGGCTGGATCCGGGGCGCCCACGACACCGGCGGGGGCCTGGACACCATGCTCGACTGGGACCAGGTGCGCGAACTCGCGGCCGGCGGGGTCGAGATCGGCGGGCACAGCCACACCCATCCGCAGCTCGACCAGCTCGACGACGACACCCTGTGGTCGGAGCTGATCCGCTGCAAGGAGATCGTCGCCGGTGAACTGGGCACCGTCCCCCAATCGTTCGCCTATCCCTACGGCTACTCCAGCCGCCGGGTGCGGGCCCGGGTGCGGGCGGCGGGCTTCACCCAGGCCCTCGCCGTCGGCAACGCCCTGGCCCGCCAGCGGCAGGGCCCGTACGCCCTGCAACGGCTCACCGTGCGCCGCAGCACCACCACCGAGGAGTTCGAGCGGATCGTCGAGGGCCGCGCGATCACCCGGAACTTCGCCAGGGACCGCGCCCTCACCAAGGGCTACGCCATGGTCCGCAGAGCCAGACAGGTCCGCCGGAAGGCCATCCGTACCCGTGTCTGACACGACCACCACCACCGAGGCATCGGCCACCGGGCCCGAGGCGCCCGAGCAGCCGGGGCGCCGTCTGCGGCTGCCCGGACGGGGCCGGTCCCCCGGCGGCAACCCGCTGTTCCGCAACGCCTACGCGTTGATGCTCAACACCGGGATCTCCGCGGTGCTGGGCCTCGGCTACTGGCTGGTCGCCGCCCGCTACTACTCCGATGACGCGGTCGGCCAGGGCTCGGCCGCCATCGCCGCCATGAAGCTCCTCGCCGGGCTGACCGCGGTCACGCTCACCGGGGCCCTGGCCCGCTTCATCCCGATCTCCGGCCGCGCCACCGGGCATCTCATCGCCCGTACGTACGTGGGCAGTTCGCTGATCGTTGCGTGCGCGGCCGGAGTGTTCCTGCTCACTCTCGACGTGTGGGGGCCGTCGTACCGCTTCCTGCACGGCCTCGCCCACGGCCTCGGCTTCGTCGTCGCCGTCATGGCGTGGAACCTGCTCACCCTCCAGGACGGGGTGCTCACCGGGCTGCGCAGCGCGCCCTGGGTCCCGGTGGGCAACACCGTGTTCTCGGCGGTGAAGCTGGCCCTGCTGGTGGGGCTCGCCGCCGCGATCCCGACGACCGGCGTCTTCGTCTCCTGGGTGGCGGCGATCGCCTTCTCCATCGTGCCGCTGGGCTGGCTGGTGTTCCGGCGCCTGGTGCCCCGGCACGTGCGGGCGACCGAGGACCACGCCACACCGCCGACGGCGAAGGAGCTCGGGCGGTTCCTGGCGGGCGACTACACCGGCTCGCTGTTCTCCCTCGCGGTCGTCTACCTGGTGCCGGTGATCATCGCCGCGCAGGTCAGCTCCGCGGACAACGCGTACTTCTACGTCACGACCACGATCGGCGGCACGGTCAACCTGCTCGCCATCAACATGGGTGCCTCGCTGACCGTCGAGGGGTCGCACGACCCGGCCCGGCTGGCCGCCAACACCCGCGCGGCGCTGAAGCGGATGGTGCGCATCATGCTGCCCATCTGCGGGCTGCTGTTCCTGCTGGCCCCGTACATCCTGCACGTCTTCGGCGAGGGCTACGCGCACGCCGCCACCCCGCTGCTGCGCTGGTTCGCCGTCGGCGCGCTGCTGCGGGTCGTGATGGAGACGTACTTCGCGGTGCTGCGCGCCCAGAGCCGTACCGCCGGACTGGCCTGGCTCCAGGGCCTGCTGTGCGTGCTGGTGCTGGGTCTGACGGTGCTGCTGCTCCCCCGGATGGGGCTGACCGGCGCCGGCGTCGCGGAGATCTCCAGCCTCGCCGTGATCGTCGCGATCGCCGCGCCGAAGCTGTACCGGACCGTCAGGGCAGCGCCCGCCGCCGACGTCCCCGACGACGCGGCACCCGACGGGGACCTCGCCGACCTGGGGGCGCGCGAGGTCCCCGCCGGGGCCGCACCGCACCGGCGGCCCGCCTGGGCACTGGACTCCGACACCCTCGCCCTGGGCGTCCACGTCGACTTCGACCACGTGGAACGCCGGCCGGACGTACGGCCCGGACCGGGCACCCCGCCCACCGGCACCGCCCGGGCGAACCCCGGACGACCGCCCACCGGGCCGCACGGGCCGGAGCCGCTGGGGCTGCCGGTGGAGGAGCTGCGGCCGGCCGAGCGGGAGGTGGACGCCCCGTTCGGGGCGGAGGAGCGGGCCGTCGTACCGGACGGTCCGTACACCACCGGCGAGCGGGCCGTCATGCCGGAGGCGGCGGCCCCGGCGCGGGATGCCGCGGCGGAGGGGGCCGCGGCGGAGGACGCCCTTCTCGCACAGGGCGGGCCCGAGCGGTCCTGGCGCGAGCGTCTCGCGCCCACCCGGGCCGGCGTCCTGCTCGGTTGCCTGCTGACCACGGCACTGCTGCTGTACTGGGTGCCCGCGCTGCGCCTGGACGACTCCGACCTGGACCGGATGGGCGGACTCGGCCTCGTCTCGGTGCTGCCGCTGCCGACCCTGGCCGGCGCCGCGCTGCTGACCGGGGTGTTCGCCGCGCTGCTGTGGCTGCGCCGCGAGCACCGGGCGCTGCTGCTGGTCACCCTGGTCACCACCGTAGTCTCCCTGCACGCGCTGCCCGCGGTGATCGAGAGCGAGCCGCGCTTCGCCACCGCCTGGCAGCACCTCGGCTTCATCGACTTCATCGACCGCACCGGATCGGCCGTACCGGACCTGGACGCGCGGTGGAGCTGGCCCGGGTTCTTCGCGGTGGCCGCCTTCGTCGCCCGCGCGTGCGGTCTGAGCGACTTCACTGAGGTCATCCGCTGGTGGCCGCTGACCATCCAACTGCTCTACCTGCCCCCCATGTTCCTGCTGACCCGCTCGCTGCGGGCGAGCTGGCGGGCCAGATGGACCGGCGTGTGGATCTTCGTGCTCAGCGGCTGGGTGGGCCAGGACTACTTCTCCCCGCAGGGCTTCACCTATCTGCTGTACCTCGCCTTCGTGGCGATCCTCCTCGTCTGGTTCCGGGCGCCGCGGATGCTGTGGACCAAGGTCCGGCCGGGCGAGGCGGAGGTGGAGCCGGCCGGCCGACGGCAGCGGACGGTGCTGCTCCTGGTGGTGATCGGCCTGTTCGCAGCCAGCGTCCCGGCGCACCAGCTCACCCCGTTCGTGATGCTGGGCGTGCTGGCTGTGCTGGTTCTGGTCCGCAGGTCCGAACTGCGCGGCCTGCCCGTGCTGTTCGCGGTGCTGGCGGCCTTCTGGCTGGGCTTCATGGCCGAGCCGTACTGGTCCGGGCACTTCGACGAGCTGTTCGGCGGGGTCGGCGGGGTCGGCAGCAATGTCTCGACGTCCGTCTCGGGCCGGATCCAGGGCGGCGACTCGACCCACGAACTGGTGTTGTACGCACGCGTGCTGCTGGCCGGTTCCGTGATGGCCTTCGCCTGCTGGGGCTGGTGGCGGCGGCGCGAGAACAAGTACCGCGAGCGGTCCCTGCTGGTGCTCACCTTCGTCCCGTTCCTCGGCTTCGGCATGCAGTCCTACGGCGGCGAGATGGCGCTGCGGGTCTTCATGTTCGCCCTGCCCGGGGCCGCGTTGCTGGCCGCGCTCGCGCTCTTCCCACGCACCGGCGCCACCGCGGAGGAACGGGACAGGGACCGGGTGAGCCTGGCGCCGCTGGCCGCGCTGATGGCGGGCCTGCTGCTCATGGGCGGCTTCCTGGTCGCCCGCTGGGGCAACGAGACCTTCGAGCGGATCCGGCCCGGCGAGGTCGCGGCCATGGACTACGTGTACGCCCACGACAGGCCGACGGTACGGCTGTTGTGGCTGAGCAACGACCCCGCCACCAACGTCACTCCGGCCATGCCCTGGGGCGCACGGGACATGGAGCGCGTCGACTATGTGCCCACCCTGGCACCGACCGACCCGGTGCTGGTCTCCGGCCTGGTCAAGTCGCTCGAGGACGCGGGGCCCAACTCGTACCTGATGATCAACCGCAGTCAGGTGACGTATCTGCGGATGGACGTGGGCTACTCGGCCACCTGGGAGTCGCGGCTGGTGCGCCACCTCGACGGCCGTCGGGAGCTGAGGAAGGTCCTCGGCAACGGCGACGTGACCCTGTACGAGTTGCGCGAGCAGCCCGCCGGGCCCGTGCCCGAGCCGGATCCGGGGCCGATCGGGCCGAGGGTGACGTGGACGCCGTGGTCGGTCGTCGGCGGGCTCGCGGCGCTGGCGCTGACCGTGATGCTGACGGCCCGGGAGGTCGTCCGGGTCGCGATACGGCCCAGTGTGCGCCGGCTGCGGTGGCTGCAGAGCAGCTTCTGGTTCTCGCTGCCGCTGCTGGCGGTGCTGTTCGCCTCACTGGTGCAGCGGTTCCTGACGATGGGAGGCGGCTGAGCGTAGGGCGGGTGGAGCGCTTCCGGCGGATCACCGCCGGAGCCACTTCACCTCGTACGCCTTCATGTCGAAGCGCCTGCCGTCGATCTGCGCGCTGATCGTACGGTTCAGGGTGTTGACCACCAGGACCGTCCTGTCGTCGGCCAGGACGCGCACGTTGGGCACGTCGTCGGGGGCGACGGACACCGGCTGGTGCCTGGTGCCCGGCGGGAACGCCCGGTTGAAACGGGAGACCAGGTCGTACATGGGCAGCGCCCGGCCGCCGCCGGAGGTGTCGGTCGGGGTCCACAGGCAGCCGGGGCAGTCGCCCGTACGGTTCTCGGGGTTCCAGTAGAAGCCGGTGGAGGCACCGCCCTTGGCCATGGCGATCAGGCCGGCGGCCTGGACGGCGACGCGGTGCGGTTCGGACCACTCCTTGCGGTCGTCGTTGCGATCGGCGGGCTCGACGTAGTACTCGGCCCACCACAGCGGCAGGCCGCCCGTCTGCCGCCGCACCCACCGGCCGACGTCGGTGAGCTTGTCGGTGGCGCGGAACTCGTCGGGCAGCAGGTCGTCGTCCTTGGTGTAGCTGGAGCCGTCCACGACGACGAAGTCGGCGCCCGCCTTGTGCTCGTTCCAGTAGGCGAAGGCGTCCAGGACCCGCTGGTCCATGGCCCCCCAGGAGCCCCGCAGGACGGTCGAGGCGTCCTGCTTCTGCCGCGGGTCGACACTGTCCATGACCAGGTAAGGTCCGCCCACCATGATCTTGGGATCGACCTGTTTGAGCGCTTTGTGGACGAGGTTGTAGAGCTCGGTGTAGCCCTCGTAGTCCCAGCGGCCCTCGGCGTTGTTCCAGAAGCCCTTGAACTCGTTCCAGACGATGAAGTGGCGTACGTCCGGATAGCGCTTGGCGACGGTCGCGGCGAGTTCCGCGTAGTCCTTGTAGTGGGCGCGGGTCGGGGCGGTCTCCAGGGCGGCCTGGCTCCAGTCGGTGTTGTCGACGCCGGCCCGGCCGCCCTTCATCCAGTCGGGCGCGCAGCACAGCGTGATCACCGGAGTGCCGCCCGAGGCGCGGACGAAGTCGATCCGCCGGTCCAGCGCCTCGAAGTCGTAACGCCCCCTGACCGGCTCGGGGTTGTCCGCGCCCCAGCCCATGATCGCCTGGTTCTGCGGCAGGCCGCCGTCCTTCGACAGCAGCCCCTCGACCCGGCCGGTCGCGGCGGCGCTGCCCTCGTCGGCGCTGAACTGGGTGTGGGTGAAGCCCCAGCCGACGTCCGGCCCGTCCGCGTTCCGCGGGGTCGCCGGTGTGCCGTGCACCTTGTCGCCGTCGCGTGTGGTGCCCTCGGTGCTCGCACCGCCGGGAAGCGTGCCGAGCAGGGCCACGACCAGGGCCACCGCCGTCACTCCCACGCCGAGCAGCGCGGTGAGCCGCCACCGCCCCGCCTTCGGATTCCCCCCATGACGTCTCATCAAGGACAACAGTAAGGGCGGAAATCGTCCGCGGGACAGGGTTCGGCCGTGCTCGGCTCACGCGGGACTCCGCCGGAGCGCCGGGCACATGGCGCGCGGGGGAAACCGGGTGCGCAGGGCGCCCGCGTGACAGATCATGGCGGCATGTCCGCGAACCCACACGACGCTCTGCCGATCCGGCTCACCGTCGACGACTCCGACTCGCCGTCCGACGTCGTCGACGCGCTGCTCCTCGGCCGCTTCGCGACGGGCGAGCAGCCGTACTCGCACGCGGCGAACATCGACCGCGTACGCCCCGGCGCCACTCTGCTGCCCAAGGACGCCCGGGTGCTGCGCGCGGCCCGCGACGACGACCGCAGCGCGACCCTCGCCGAGGGCGAGGGCTGGACGCTGCTGATCTCCCGGTGGAACCGGGGCGCCGACGTCACGGTCACCGCGACCAGCGCCGAGCTGGCCGCGAAGGTGTTGGAGGAGGCGACGGACGGCGCCGCGGACGAGCCGGAGCCGCAGCCGGAGAACGTGACGATGGGCTTCTGGTACGTCTCGCCCCGGCGCGGCCCGCACCGCACCACCCGGCAGATCTCGGCGGGCACCTGGGACGAGCTCCGGCCGAACTACACCGCCCCGGTCGCGGACGCCATGGACCGGCTGATGAAGACGACCCCCGAGGACATCGCGGGCCGGCTGCTCCTGCTGCACGGCCCGCCGGGCACGGGCAAGACCTCGGCGCTGCGGACCCTGGCCCGGTCCTGGCGCGACTGGTGCCAGGTGGACTGCGTACTGGATCCGGAGCGGCTGTTCAGCGACGTCGGCTACCTCATGGACATCGCCATCGGCGAGGAGGACGCGGCGGGCAAGGGGCGCTGGCGGCTGCTCCTGCTGGAGGACTGCGACGAGCTGATCCGCGGCGAGGCCAAGCACACCGCGGGCCAGGCGCTGTCCCGGCTGCTGAACCTCACCGACGGCCTGCTCGGCCAGGGGCGCAACGTGCTGGTCGGGGTGACGACAAACGAGGACCTGGAGCGCCTGCACCCGGCCGTGGTCCGCCCGGGCCGGTGCCTGGCCCGTATCGAGGTGGGCCGGCTGACCCGCCGGGAGGCGGTGAACTGGCTGGGCGCCGAGGAAGGGGTGGGCCGCGAGGGGGCGACCCTCGCCGAGTTGTACGCGCTGCGGCGGGGCACGTCGCCGACGGCGCTGCCGGAACCGCGCGAGGGTGCCGACGCGGGTCTGTACCTGTGACGGGTCCCCGTGCGGGCTCCGGTGCTTTGATGGGCTTATGACCCTGTTCGTCGGGACGTCGGGCTGGCAGTACAAGGACTGGCGGGGCGTGCTGTACCCGCAGGGGTGCCCCACGCGGCTGTGGCTGGAGGAGTACGCCGCCGCCTTCGCCACCCTGGAGGTCAACAACGCCTTCTACCGGCTGCCCGCGCGGGAGACCTTCGAGGCCTGGCGGGAGCGGGTTCCGACGGACTTCGTGGTCGCGGTGAAGGCGAGCCGGTACCTCACACACATCAAGCGGCTGAAGGACCCCGAGGAGCCGGTGCACCGCCTGATGACGCACGCGGCGGGCCTCGGCGACCGGCTGGGCCCGGTGCTGCTCCAGCTCCCGCCGACCCTGCGCGCGGATCCGGAACTGCTGGACGCCTGCCTGGCGTGCTTCCCGTCCGGCACCCAGGTCGCGGTCGAGCCGCGCCACGAGTCGTGGTGGACGCCACGGGTGCGCGAGGTCCTGCAGGCCCGGGGCGCCGCCCTGTGCTGGGCCGACGCCCACGCCCGCCCGGTCACACCGCTGTGGCGGACGGCCGACTGGGGGTACGTCCGCTTCCACGTGGGCCGCGCCAGGGCCTGGCCGCACTACGGCCGGCGGTCGCTGGAGACCTGGGTCGACCGGATCGCCACCACCTGGCCGGGCGAGCGGGACGTGTACGCCTACTTCAACAACGACCCGACGGGGGCGGCGGTCCAGGACGCGGTGGTGTTCGCACGGGCGGCCAGGAGCGCGGGCCTGGCGGTGACCCGCACTCCGACGCTCACGGGTGACCGGCAGCAGGTCCCGCCGGGCCGGTGACTGTCGAGGCCGCCGCTTCCCTACCGCTCCCCGTAGGCCGCCCGCAGGGCGTCCCGCACGGCGGCGAGCGCGTCCTCCTCGGTGAGTCCGAGCCGTCGCACCCGCTCGGCGTACGCCTGGGCGGCGGCCGCGGCCTCCCGCGCCGCCGCCGAGTCCGCGGCGGCGACGAACGTGCCGTTGCGTCCGCGCGTCTCGATCACGCCGTCCGCCTCCAGTGCCCGGTAGGCCTTGGCGACCGTGTTCGCCGCGAGCCCGAGCGACTCGGCCAGCCCGCGCACCGTGGGCAGCCGGTAACCCACCGGCAGCGCCCCCGACCGCGCCTGCTCGGAGATCTGCGCCCGCACCTGCTCGTAGGGAGGTGCGCCGTCCTCGATGTGGATCTTCAAGGTCACGGGGTGATTGTCCCGCACGCGTACGCGTACGGCCCAGCGGAAAATGGGAGGCACCCCGCCCGGTCTCCGCCGTAGCGTGCCCCTCCATGACCGTGATCATTCGCGACCTACGCCCCGACGCGCCGGCCGACCTCGAGGGCTTCGCCCGCGTACGGCACCTCGCGCTCCCGTTCATACTCGTCACCCCCGACTCGCTCGTCCACGAACTCACCCACCTGCACCCCGACGCCCACTACCGGCCCCTGGTCGCCGTGGCGGACGAAGAGGTGATCGGCACCGCGCAGGTGCACCTGTCCCACGAGAGCACCGAGCCCGGCCAGGGCAACATCAACGTGTACGTGCATCCCGAACACACCCGCCGCGGCGCCGGCACGCTCCTCGTGCGGGCCGCCGAGGAACACCTGGCTGCGCACGGGGCGACCAGGCTGCACTCCTGGGTCCTGGACGAGCCGGGCAACCGCGCCTTCGCCGAGCGGCACGGCTACCGGGCGAGCCGGAGCGCGCACTTCCTCCGGCTGGATCTGGCGGGCGGCGCCCTCCCGCCGCGGCAGGACCCGCCGCCGGGCGTGGAACTGCGCCGGGGCACGGACTTCGCCGACGACCCGCGACCCCTGTTCGAGCTGGACGCGGAGACCGTGGCGGACGAACCCAGCGACGTGGACTACGAGTTCACCGACTACGAGGCCTGGCTGGCGGAGACCTGGCGGCACCCGCTGTTCAGCCCCGAGCTGACGTCCGTGGCGGTGGCCGACGGCCGTCCCGTGGCCTTCACCGCGGCCCGTACGGACGGCGGCACCCGGTACGGCACGGCCATGACGGGCACCGCCCGCGCCTTCCGCGGCCGGGGCCTGGCCAAGCTCGCCAAGAACGACTCGCTGCACCGCGCCCGGGCCGCCGGGTACAGGGAGGCGTTCACGGGCAACGACACCGGCAACGCGCCGATGATCGCGATCAACGAGTGGTTCGGGTACGAGGTCTGCGGGACTGAGGTGCGCCATGTCCGCGAACTCGGCTGAGACCGGCGGCCGGCCGCAGGCGCCCACGGAGCTGGACGTCTTCCTCGTCAAGGGCGGCCGCACCAAGATCCGCTACCGGGGCGCGCTCGTGTCCGACGACGGCACGCGCATCACCGTCCGGGCCGAGTGGGCGGGCGAAGGCGCCCGCGACTTCGGCTTCGTACGCTTCGAGCCGGGCGACGTCTTCACCGAGCACTACTGGCGGAACCGCTGGTACTCGGTGAAGGAGGTCCGTGACGCCGGGGGCGCGCTGAAGGGCTGGTACTGCGACGTCACCCGCCCCGCCACCCGCTCCGGCACGGACCTCGTCGTCGAGGACCTCGACCTGGACCTGTGGCGCTCCGCCGACGGCACGGACGTACGGCGTCTGGACGAGGACGAGTTCGCGGCGAGCGGTCTGGCACACGCCGACCCCGGGGCCGCGGCCGCCGCTCTGGCCGCCCTCGACGAGCTGGAGGGGCTGGCCCGCGAGGGCGGCTTCGAGTCGCTGCTGTCCTGATCCCGCACCGGCGGCTCGCGCGGGCTCAGTTCGAGGCCACCACCGCGTACCGCTCGTCGTCCACCTCCCTGCCCCACAGCCGTGCGTCGGCCGACAGGGGCTCGAGGTGGATGTGGGAGGCGAGTGGCCGAAGAAGCATGGTCAGCCGGTCCGGGGGTATGCCGACCGGGGTGAGCGTGCCCCAGACACCCTCGACAAGGACGAGCCGGCCGTCCGGCCGCAGCAGCCCCTGCCAGTGCCGCAGCGCGCGGGCGGGGTCGGGCAGTGCCCACAGGACGTGCCGGACCAGGACGGCGTCGAAACGCTGCCCGCCCACCGGCGGGTCCGCCGCGTCACCGACCAGGAACGCCGCGTCGCGGCCGGCGAGCTTCGCGCGGGCCCGCTCCACCATGGCCGGGGACAGGTCGACGCCGGTCACCCGGTGCCCCTGCTCGGCGGCGAGGAGCGACAGGCTGCCGGTACCGCAGCCGAGGTCGAGGATCTCGGCGGGGCGCCCGGGCAGCCAGCCGCGCAGCCGTTCGGCCCAGGCGGCGCGCACCCCCGGGTCGCGCAGCCCGTGATCCGGCTCCTCGTCGAAGACGGCGGCCTGGGCGTCCCAGTCCACCCCGGCCCGGGCCGTCCCGTCACCGTCGGTCGTCGTATGCGCACTCATGCACCCCAGAGTGACACCCGCCACTGACAACCCAATGGTGACAGCCGCCACAGACAGACCCGCGCCGATGAGCAACTCTCGCCCGAAAGGTCCTGGCTCCGTACGAAGACGGACCCGGTAAGGCCTCGAAGGAGGCAGCCATGCGCCGAGTGACAGTGCAGAAGCCCCTGAGGAAGACGGACGCCCGCCGCGTCCGCGAGGAAGCCGACGAGCGTCCGGCCGGGCGACCCGAGGTCCGCAAGGACGTCGCACGCACGTGGTGGCCGGACACATGACCGGCGGCCCGGCCATGAGACGCGTCAGACCAGCCGCTTGCGGTAGTGGATGCGGTCGTAGGGCCCGTCCACGCGGCGCTCGACGACCTCGTAGCCGAACCGCGGATAAATTCTCTGGTTCTCCCACATCATCGCGTTGGTGTAGAGCCTGACCTCCGGCAGACCCAGCGCACGCGCGCGCGTGTCCACGAACTCCAGCAGCCGCCGTCCCACTCCCGTGCCGTGCGCGTCGGGGTGGACGGCGATGCTGTCGAGGAAGAGATGGTCCGTGCACGCCTCGATCACGACGAGCCCCGTCACCCGGCCCGCTCCGGGCTCCCGGACGACGAACACCTTCCCCGCCGCCACGTTCGCCGCGTGGTCCGCCTCCATGGGCGCCGGGACGACTCCGATGCGCTCGATGTAGGGGCGGTAGGCCGCGTCGGTCACCGCCGTCACGGCCGGTACGTCGGCGGCGGACGCCGCCCTGATCCCCTCGTTCGCCATACCCTGTGCGCCCCCATCCGGTTCCCTGTCCGAACCCACCCGAGCGCAGCCTCAGCGCTCCCTCAACGCGAGCATAAGGATCTCCCCGCACCGCCTCCAACCGGCGTTTTCGCGGTTCGTTGCGGCAAGCTTCTGATCACCCCACGGGCCCCTTCCCGCCCACGGGATCCGTCCCGCCGCGCCAGGTCCGGCGGCTCCGCCCCGGCGCCGGCCGACTTCGCGCCGACCGAGCGGCAGATCGAGGACGGTGCCGACAGGTCGTCGGCCGGGCACCACGGCCACGGGGACGACGACGCCCGGACCACGGCGGACCCGGTGGCGCCCGCGTCGCGGCGTCGGCGGACCCGGCCGCGAGCCCGGTGTCGGACCCGGCCGTGCGGTCGGCCGGCGACACGGCCTCGGCGGACCGTGCCGCGCAGGCCGCCGCCGACGGGCCGAACCGGCCGCAGGCCGCCGGCAGCCCGGCGAACCTGGCCGAGACCGGCGGCACCCCCGTACCTCGCGGTCGGCGGCGCGGCCGCCCTGGCGCTCGGCTCGGCGGCCCTGTTCGCCTCGGTCCGCCGGCGCGCCGCGGCCGGCGGCGGACCGAGGCCGCTGACGCGGCCGGTTGAACGCGGGGCCTGTCCGGCGGCTCAGGCCGGGCAGGCCCTGAGCCACCTCAGCTGAAGACCGAGGCGCAGGTGGTGGCGGTGGCGTGCGCCGGGTCGAGCGCGTTGGCCACCTCGTGGAAGGCGATGCGGTCGATCGTGCCGATCGTCACGTGCTCGGACAAGTCGACCGCGCACAGGTCCTGCAACAGGACGTTGCGCACGTCGGGGCCGGTCAGGTACTGGCTGCGCCACGGCGTGACCACCTCGTCGTACTTGGTGGCGATCACCGTGTAGTGCACGCCCGGCACGGTGTCGCCGCCCTCGTTGAGCTTGGTGAGGAAGGCGGACCCGGCGATCTGGTCGGCGAGGCCGGGGGTGGCGGCCTTGAGCAGTTCGCTCGCGCCGGGGAAGTAGGGCAGGAGGTTGGTGAGACCGCTGAGGGTGGTGCCGTGGTTGTCGGGTGCGATGCCGACGAGGGCGTTCACCTTGGCGGCTCCGCCGAGGAACTTCAGGTAGTGGCGGGGCATCATCCCGCCCTGCGAGTGACCGACGAGGTCGGCCTTGGTGGCGCCGGTCGCGGCGAGCACCTCGTCGACGAAGGCGGACAGTTGCTCGGCCGACTTGTCGATGGGGCCGAGGCCGTGGAAGAGCGGGACGCCCGGTAACTGGCCGTAGTCGAGGGAGAAGACGCAGTACCCGCGGTCCCTCAGGTACGGCGCGAGGGACAGCCAGTTGTCGACGGAGTTGCCGAAGGTGCCGTGGACGAGGACGACGGGGCGGGGGTGGGCTGCGGAGGGCTTGCAGCTGTAGTTGTTCCACCCGCTGGGAGCAGCGGCCGCCTGAGCGGTGGCGGCGGGGGCGGTGGCGAGGGCGGCGGCCAGCAGCAGGGCGGCCAGTGGTCTGAGGGCGCGCTTGAAGGGCAGCATCGGGTGATCTCCTTGCGGCTCAAGGGAGGTGCTACGGCACTACGCCCTGTGATCCGGATCACGGGATGCTGTTCACCCGTCAAGTTACGGACGAGTAGTCCAAGTGTGAAGTTACGCGTCAGTAAAAACTTCCAGCGATGAACCGAGGTCGTGATAACGCTCCTGACGGAACGTCACCACGACCTCGGATTTCCGGCAATGGGCAACGGGAGTCACGCGGCCAGCGCGCCCGGCATCACCGCCCGCGGGCCGAACCGGGCTCGCGCGCGGTCCGCGACCTCCTCGATACGGCGGGCCTTCTCGTCGACGGGGTCGAAGGTGAGTTGCTGGAAGGCCTGTTCGGCGGACCCGAGGCCCTCGGCGCGCAGGACGAGCGCGCGGACCCGGGCACGCTGGAGGCCCAGGGCCTCGTACATGGCGTACGCGGCCCCGGTCAGCGCGGCCGAATGCGCGGTCGGTTCCGCCAGCGTGCGGCTGCGGATGGTGCCGATGGTGGTCCCCCCGCCCGAGCCTGTTCGAGAGTGGGAGAGGTCGGCGTAGCGCACGGTGAGGGTCAGGGTGCGGCAGACCTTGCCCAGGGCGCGCAGCCGGGAGCCCAGTTCTCCGGCGGCCGACAGCAGCGCCCTGCGGTGCCGGTCGGGGTCCAGTTCGTCCCGGTCGAAGGGGCGTTCCGCCGCCAGGGACCGGGAGACGGCGTTCGGTACGACCCGGCTCCGGTCGACCCCGTTCGCCTTCTCGTGCAGTTCGCGGCCGGCCTTCGCGCCGACCAGGCGCTGGAGGGTCGGCAGGGGCGCGGCGGCGACCCGGTCCAGGGTGTCGAGGCCGTACTCGCCCAGGGTGCGGGCCGTCGCCGCGCCGACGCCGGGCAGCGCGGTGACGGGCCGCTCGGCCAGGAACCCCGCCACGGCGTCCGGTTCGCCGGGCACCGCGCACGTGAGTCCGGGCCGGGCGTCGCGCAGGGCCATGCGGGCCAGCATCGGGCCCGGCCCGGCGCCGATCACGCAGTCCACCCCGTGCAGCGCGAGGGCACGGACCCGGATCACCGACGCCAGCTCGACCGCGCCGCGCCCGAAGTACCGTTCGGCGCCCCGCAGATCGGCCAGCGCCCCGTCCGGCGGCAGCGCCTCGACGACCGGGGTGAACTCCTCGAGGAGCCCGAGCAACCCCGGCAGGGCGGCCTCGTACATCGACGGCAGCTGGAAACGTACGCAGAGAACCGTCATCCCGCACTCCCCGGACTCTGGTGCCACAACTTCCTTCCACCCGGCGGGCCTTCGCCCGCGGGACGCAGATCGGCCCAGGGGTGCATCTCGTACCCCGTGGGCATGCGGATCGTCCGGCCGCGCGCGGGGGCGCCGTCGCCGGACTCCTCCGGCGCCGGTTCGGCCAGGCGCGCCGCCACTTCGTCGAGCCCGCCCTCGGCGCGCAGTTCGGCGAGTTCGGCCAGGTTCCAGGCGGCGGCGCCCACCACACTGAGGCTGCGCGGGCCGCGCCGCTGCACCACACCGCGCACCAGCAGCAGCCAGGAGTGGAAGACGGTGTGCGCGCAGGCGTCGTGGGAGTCGTCGAAGAAGGCGAGGTCGACCAGTCCGGTGCCGTCGTCCAGCGTGGTGAAGATGACCCGTTTGCCGGACCGGACCGGCGGGGTCTGGGTGGCCGCCTTGGCGCCCGCGACCAGTACCGTCTCGCCGTGCCGGGCCTCGCGCAGCCGGCGTGCCGGGATCACGCCCAGCTCGTCGAGGAACCGCCGGTGGTCGTCCATCAGGTTCCGCGAGACGTCCATGGACAGCACGCCCAGCTCGGCGCTGAGCCGTTCGGCTTCGGACAGATCGGGGAGCCCGGCCGCGGCCGTCTTCTTCCCGCCGGCCAGCGGTAGTTGGCCGCCGCCCGCGCCGCGGGCGCCGCGGTGCAGCTCGGTCAGGTGCAGTTGCAGGTCGCGGCGGTTGGCGCCGAACGCGTCCAGCGCGCCCACCTGGGCCAGCCGTGCGGCGACCGGGCGGCTGGGCCGGGCCCGCTCCCAGAAGTCGAGCAGCGAGGCGTAGGGCTGTCCGACCGCGATCCGCTCCGCCTCGGCCTCGCTGATGCCGTGCACGTCGGAGAGAGCCAGCCGAAGTCCCCACATTCCGGAAGAACCAGGCTTCGACTCAGACGCCAGTTCGATACGGTGGGCGACTCCCGACCTGTTCACGTCCAGCGGCAGGATCGGCACCCCGCGCCGCCGCGCGTCCGCCAGCAGCAGCCGCTTCGGGTACATCCCGGGGTCGTGTGTGAGCAGCCCGGCGTAGAAGGCGGCCGGATGATGGGCCTTCAGCCACGCGGACTGGTACGTCGGCACGGCGAAGGCGACCGCGTGCGCCTTGCAGAAACCGTAGGAGCCGAACGCCTCGACGACCTCCCAGGTGCGGTGAATCGTTTCCGCGTCGTATCCCTTCGCCGCCGCGTGCTGCGCGAACCACACCTTGATCCGCCCCTGCGACTCCGGGTCGGACAGCCCGCGCCGCACCCGGTCCGCCTCGTCGAGTCCGCAGCCGGTCATGAGGTGCAGGATGTGGATGATCTGCTCGTGGAAGACGACGACCCCGTACGTCTCCTCCAGCGGTTCCTTGAGGTCGGGGTGCGGATAGCGCACCGGCGCCCGCCCGTGCCGGGCCTCGATGAACGGCCGCACCATGTCGGCGGCGACCGGACCGGGCCGGAACAGGGAGATGTCGACGACCAGGTCGTGGAAGCCGGTCGGCTGGAGGCGTCCGACCAGGTCGCGCTGGCCCGGGGACTCGATCTGGAAGCAGCCGAGCGTCTCGGCGGAGCGGATGAGCCGGTACGTCGCCGGGTCGCCGTCCGGCAGGGAGTCCAGGTCGATCCGCTCCCCCGTGGTCCGCTCCACCTCCGCGACCGCGTGCGCCATCGCCGACTGCATCCGCACGCCCAGCACGTCCAGCTTGAGCAGCCCGAGGTCCTCCACGTCGTCCTTGTCGAACTGGGACATGGGAAAGCCCTCGCCGCTGGTGGGCACGACCGGCGTACGGGACGGCAGGGAGGCGTCGGAGAGCAGGACCCCGCAGGGGTGCATGGCGACCCCGCGCGGGAGGGCGTCCAGGGCCTCGACCAGCTCCCACAGCCTGCCGTACCTGTCCCGCTCCCCCGCCAGCTCCCTGAGTTCGGGCAGTTCGTCGAGTGCCGCGCGGGCGTCGCGGGCGCGGATGTGCGGGAAGGACTTGGCGATGCGGTCGATGTCGGCGGGGTCCATGGACAGGGCGGCCCCGACATCGCGGATGGCGTGCCGTACGCGGTACGTCTCCGGCATGGCGACGGTCGCGACCCGCTCGGTGCCGAACCGGCCGATGATCTCGCGGTAGACCTCCAGCCGGCGCGCGGACTCCACGTCGATGTCGATGTCGGGCAGGGCCGTGCGCCGCTTGGACAGGAAGCGCTCCATCAGCAGCCCGTGCTCGACCGGGTCGGCGTGGGCGATGCCGAGGAGGTGGTTGACGAGGGAGCCGGCGCCGGAGCCGCGGGCGGCGACCCGGATGCCCATCTTCCGTACGTCGTCGACGACTTGGGCGACGGTGAGGAAGTAGGTGGCGAAGCCGTGGTGGGCGATGATGTCCAGCTCCCGGTGCATCCGCTCCCAGTAGTCCCGGCGGCCGGCATAGCCGCGCAGCACCATGCCCGCCGCCGCCCGGGAGGCGAGCACGCGCTGGGCGGTGCGGCGGCCGGCGCCGACGAGGTGCGGCTCGGGGAAGTGGACGGTGCCCAGGCCGAGGTCGTCCTCGGGGTCGACCAGGCACGCGGCGGCCGTGGCCCGGGTCTGCTCCAGCAGACGGTGGGCGGCCTCGGGGCGGAAGCCGGCGGCCTCCACGATTCGCTCGGCCGCGCGCAGCATGGCGTCCGGCTCCTTCAGCCAGGCCTCACCGGAGTCCAGCTCCTTGGCCGGGTCGATGGGGACGAGCCGGCGGGCGGCGTCCAGCACGTCGGCGACCGGGCCCTGGCCCGGGTCGGCGTACCGGACGGCGTTGCTGAGCACGGGCCGGATCCGCTGCTCGGCGGCGAAGCCGACGGTGCGGGCGGCCAGGCGCAGCGAGCCGGGTCCGGTGCCCGTGCGACCGTGCCAGACGGCCTCCAGGCGCAGGGCGTCGCCGTAGGTCTCACGCCAGGGCACGAGGAGTTTCGCGGCCCGGTCGGGGCGGCCGGCGGCGAGGGCGCGGCCGACGTCGGAGTCGGGGCCGAGCAGGACGGTCAGGCCGTCGGCGTGGTTGCCGGGCCAGGGCAGCAGCGGGGTGCCCGGAGAGGAGGGTCCCCCCTGTTCGCGTGACGCCGTGAGCCCGGAGTGGGCGGCGGTGACCAGGCGGCACAGATCGGCCCAGCCGCGGGCGCCGGCGCGGGCGAGGAAGGTGGCGCGGGGAGCCGACTCGTCGACGAAGGCGCCTCCGCGCACGGGGGTACGGCGCCGGTCCCGCCGTACGGGCTCCGCGGTCTCCACCACCAGCTCCACGCCGAACAGCGGGCGGACACCCGCCGCCGCGCAGGCCTTGGCGAAGCGGACCGAGCCGGCCAGGGTGTCGCGGTCGGTGAGCGCGAGCGCGTCCATGCCCCGCTCCGCGGCGCGCTCGGCCAGCCGCTCCGGGTGCGAGGCGCCGTAGCGCAGGGAGAACCCGGAGACGGTGTGCAGATGCGTGAAGTCCGGCATCCGCACCTCCCGCACTCTAAGCTATCGAACATCCGTTCCCATCTCTCCCACCCCCACCATAAACCAATTTCCGAACGTCTGTGCGACATCCGTTCGAGCGTGTCCCACCTGCGCAAACACCCGGCGCCCGGAGTGCGAGGGACGCGACGGCCACACGAAAGCCCCGCCCTCGCGAGGGCGGGGCTTTCGTCGGCTTCGGGGAGGCCGGGCCGGGAGTCAGCCGATCTGGGCTCCGGTCGCCGAGAGGGCCTCGGTGACCGGCTGGAAGAAGGTCACACCGCCCGAGGCGCAGTCGCCGCTGCCACCGGAGGTCAGGCCGATCGCGGTGTCGCCGTCGAACAGGGAGCCGCCGCTGTCACCGGGCTCGGCGCACACATCGGTCTGGATCAGGCCGCTGACCGTGCCCTCGGAGTAGTTCACGGTGGCGTTCAGACCGGTGACCGTACCGCTGTGCACCTGGGTCGTCGAGCCGCTGCGGGTCACCTTCTCGCCGACGGTCGCCTCGCCCGCCCTGGTGATCGTCTGCGTCGAACCGTTGTAGAGGTTCACCGCGCTCGGGTGGTCGACGCCCGCGGTGTACCTGACCAGACCGAAGTCGTCGCCCGGGAAGCTGGACCGCTCGTTCTCGCCGATCACCGCGCCGCCGGCGTCCGACCAGGTGGAGATCGCCTCCGTGCAGTGGCCGGCGGTGAGGAAGTACGGCTGGCCGTCCTTGACCACGTTGAAGCCGAGCGAGCAGCGGCCGCCTGCGCCGGTGATCGCGTCACCGCCCGCGACAAAGGGCTTGAACTCCCCCTTTGACCGCCTGAGTTCGGCCTTGGCGCCGAGCCCGTCGACGACCTCGCTCAGCGTGGCCCACTCGGCCCCGGAGACCGTCCCGTCGGCGGTGACGACGACCTTGTTGGTCACGGGGTCCGTAGTCCACGAGGTGCCGGGGATGGCCGCGCCCTTCTCCAGCGTGGTGCGGGCGCCGGCCAGTTCGGCGAGGGAGTTCCGCACGACTCTCGCCGTGGCGCCCGCCCGCTCGACGGTCTCGGCGGTGCTCGCGTCGAGCACGTTCACCACGAGGCTCTTCGTCTTGGCGTCGTAGTACGTGCCCGCGGCGTCGGCGCCGAGGTCCCGCACGAGCGTCGAGGCGAGCTTTCCGGCCGCCGCGGACGAAAGGGTCCGGACCTCGGGGGCCTTCGCGGGTTCACTGGCGTTCGCACTCTGGAAGGTGACTCCCGCGGCGATCAGGGCGGCGATGCCCGCACCCGCCGCGGCCGCACGGCGTCCGGGTATGCGTCGATGCTTCAACTGACGTCCTCCTGTGGGGGGATCGGCCCGCGAGGCAGTTGGGGGCCCGACGAGCCGGAAGGCGGTTGAACGGCGCCCACTATTCCGATGCCCCCAGGGAGCACACAAGGTCGAGCTCTGGACGCGTGTACGTCAACCGGCGTACTCCCCCTGCGTATCGGCCTGCCGTCCAAAGTCACCACAGAGGCGTTCACGCAACATTCACAGCGCAAACACCAGGTGCGGACGACCTGCCCACGTTCCGCGAGGTCTAGCCCTGGCTCGAACTCGACCCCCCGGGCGCGGGATCCACCCGGGGCTCGGACGCCGGGGCCGCCGCGGCGGGCAGTTGCTGCTGCGCCTTCTCCAGGAACCGCAGCAGCTCGACCGGGAAGGGCAGAACGAGGGTGGAGTTCTTCTCGGCGGCGACCGCGGTCACCGTCTGGAGCAGCCGCAGTTGCAGCGCGGCGGGCGTGTCGGCCATCTGCTGGGCGGCCTCGGCCAGCTTCTTGGACGCCTGGAGCTCCGCGTCCGCGTTGATGACCCGCGCCCGGCGCTCACGGTCGGCCTCCGCCTGCCGGGCCATGGACCGCTTCATCGTCTCGGGCAGCGACACGTCCTTGATCTCCACCCGGTCGATCGTGACGCCCCACTCCACGGCCGGGCTGTCGATCATCAGCTCCAGGCCCTGGTTCAGCTTCTCGCGGTCGGACAGCAGATCGTCCAGTTCGCTCTTGCCGATGATGGACCTCAGCGAGGTCTGCGCCATCTGCGAGACCGCGAAGCGGTAGTCCTCCACCTGGACCAGCGCCTCGGCCGGCGAGGTCACCTTGAAGTAGACGACCGCGTCCACACGCACCGTCACGTTGTCCCGGGTGATGCCCTCCTGCGCCGGCACGGGCATCGTCACGATCTGCATGCTGACCTTGTGGAGCCGGTCCACGAACGGGACGATCAGCGTGAGCCCCGGGCCGCGCACCTGCGGACGCAGCCTGCCGAGGCGGAACACCACGCCCCGCTCGTACTGCTTGACGACCCGCGCCGCCGCCATCAGGCCCACCGCTCCGGCGGCCGCGAGCGCCACCCCCGCCGTCACCAGTTCCTCGATCATCACGGCCCCCCAATCCGACGCGGGCGCGCCGGCTCACGGTCCTTCGACCGTAACCCGCGCCGCACCCAAGGGCGAGCCCCCGCACGCCGGTTGCGTACGGGGGCTCTTCGCTGTCGAGCGCGGGGCGGATGCCGGGCCGTGTGGATCACGGCCCGGCGGGGGAACCTCAGTAGACGTGGACGCCGTAGACGCTCAGCGCCTCGGTGACCGGCTGGAAGAAGGTCGTGCCGCCGGAGGAGCAGTTCCCGCTGCCGCCGGAGGTCAGACCGTAGGCGGTGCCGTTGGTGGAGTACAGCGGGCCGCCGGAGTCGCCGGGCTCGGCGCAGACGTTCGTCTGGATGAGGCCGTAGACGATGTCCCCGCCGCCGTAGTTGACCGTGGCGTTGAGCGCCTGGACGTAGCCGCTGTGGATGCCGGTCGTGGAGCCGCGCCGGGTGACGTATGTGCCGACGGACGGCGTGGCCGCCCTGGTGATGTCCACGCTGCCGACGGTGCCCGACTTGGTCACCGAACTGTTGGTGTAGCGCACGATGCCGTAGTCGTTGCCGGGGAAGGAGGAGCCGGCGGTGCTGCCGAGCGTGGTCGAGTGCGAGGAGTTCGACCACCAGGTGCCCGCGCCGTCGGTGCAGTGGCCGGCGGTCAGGAAGTAGTAGTTGCCGCTGCTGTCCTGGACGTTGAAGCCCAGCGAGCAGCGCCAGCTACTCGCATAGATGGCGTCGCCGCCGGAGATCAGCTTGGTGAACTTGCCCGGGGTGCGCTTGATGGTCAGGGCGCCGGAGTTTTCCCCCGCCTGCTGCTTGATCCGGGCGATCTCGGCCTGGGAGACCGTGCTGTCGACGGTGACGACAACCCGGTTGGTCTTGCTGTCGACCGCCCAGGCCGTACCCGGGATGTCGGCCTTGAGCACGGAGTCGCTCGTCTTGGCGAGCTGGGCCGCGCTGAAGGTGGTGGGGGTGTCGGACGCGTTCGCGCTGGGCACCGCGAACGCGGCTGCGGCCACGAGGCCGGAGGCGATGGCGATCAGCCGGGTCCGTCTCGTGATGCCGCCGCGGGGGGTGGTGCGCTTGATCCTCACTTTTCGTTCCTCCACAAAGGAAGTCGGGGGCCCGCGTGGGGTCGGGGCCCGTGAGGCGCAGTCAGGGGACGACTGTTCGGATTCCGAACATGCTGTGCCCCTGACAAGCGCTGTGGGGGAGTATTCGGCCGAACGACCGGTCGGCACAAGGGCGCCTTTCGGCCGTGCGACCATGAGCGCTTCGAGTGAACTGTGCGTGATCAGGTCGAATTGACGTGCGGTCATCGGCGGGAAGACGGCCTCGGCCGGGCGCGCCCTCCCGGCGCTGTCACGACGTCGTGGCCCCCGCACCCCATATGCCCTCGCGGCGCCGTCCGGCCGGGCACTCGCCCAGGTCGGCCCGGGGGGCCGACGCCGGTCCGGCGCCGGCGGCGAGCCGCATCCGGCCGCCGAAAGGCCGCTCACCGACGGTCGGTTCGTCCGCCTCGGCAGCGGTGACCGCGCCCGCTTCGCCCTCGGCCGTCCAGGCTCGGGGGATGTCCGGAATTCGACGCTCCGAATAGTCCCCGAGCCCGTACGCGCGGGTCCGGGCGAGCGGGGCGCGGGGCGCGGGCACCGTCTCGGTACGGTGCCCGCACCCCTGCTTCCACTGGTCGGATAGGTCCATCATGAGATGAGCCCTTCCATGCGCGGCCCGGCGGCCAAACCCCGCCGCCCACCGCCCGGACCCGTAGCCCGTGGGCGGCCGGCCGCGGCCCCGGTCAACAGTCGCAGCACGAGCAGCCGTCGCAGCACTCGCACCCTTCGCAGCAGTCGCAGCCTTCGCACCACGAGCAGTCGCAGTTGCAGCAGCCCGAGCGCTTCTTGCGCGACCACGGACCCTCGAACTCGTTGGCGCAGCACACCTTGCAGGTGCAGCACAGCCCGACGGCCGCCGCGCACCCCGCCCAGAATCCGCGCCCGCCGGGCCGCGGCGGCTCACCGCCCCCGGCGTACGGGTGGTCGGGATGGTTCGGATCGTACGGAGCCTGCGGGGCGTACGGCCCCTGCGGCGGGCCGAAGGCCTCCTCGGGCGCGTGCCCGCAGGACCCAGTACCGAAGGCGCGGTCGACGGAGCGCCGGAGTTCGTGCACGAGCAGTCGATGGACGAGTTGTCCGTCGCTGAACTCCACCTCGCGCAGGGCGAGCCGGATGCCATGCACCGCGTCGTCGGCGAGCCGGCGTGCCTCGCCGAGCGGCGTTCTGGTGGCGGTGAGCGGATTCCAGGCGCCGGTGGCGGCGTCGGACTCGCGGTCCTCCACGGCGTCCAGAAGGTGCGCGAGCCGCCCGAACAGGCGCCCGGCCTCGGCGAGCGGAGCCGCGTTGCCCGGCCGCGCGGCGAGGACCGCGGTGTGCGCGAAGGCCGCGGCGGTCGCGGTCTCGGTCGGCTCGGTGACGACCAGGATCGGCGTCCCGGGGCCCGCGAGCGCCTCGATGCCGGTCTGCCGGTCCACCGCGTCCAGGAGGACGGCGGTGTCGAATCCGACACCGGCCCCGGTACGGGCGCCCGCCCGGCTCCAGTTGTCGGCGACCCGGCGCGCGGCGAGCGCCACCGGCCGGCGCGCCAGCAGTCCGTCGCCGTCGGCGACGTGGTCGCGCACCTTGGCCGAGGCCAGCACCAGCGAGACGGCCGCCGCGAGTCGCGGCCCCTCGCCCAGGGCGACGGAGGCGGCGCGCATCCCGCGCAGCGGGCACGGCCCGGCGGTGCGCCGCAGGCCACCGGCCCGGCCGGCTTTCTCGACCTGAGCCTCCGTCAGGACCGAGATGAGCAGCCCGTCATAGTTCGTCACGATCCGCGCGAACTGCCCGTGGTCACCACGCAGGGCCAGACACAGCCCGCACAAGTGGGCCATCCACTCGGCGCCGAGCCTTTCCCCGAGCCGGTGGCGGCAGGGCCTGACGATTCCGAACACGACCATCCCCCTTGGTGTGCAGGACGTTGAGTCGCGGCATCGTACCGACCACTTCGTTCACCCGTACGCACCGTCCATCACCCATGTGCCGAGGACAATCATATTTCACTCCCCGTCAGCAGCCGTGTACGGCAGAACCCTTGGGGCACACGGGCTCTCGACGTATTCGCCGTGCACCAGTACCGTCACAAACCCCCCGTGCGGCGTCTGTTCACTTGGCGCGTTGTCAGCATCATGGATGACCATAGGGATGCGGAATGCAGAAAAGACCGCTGTGAGAGGAGGCGTCCATGGGATCGGTACGCAAGGCGAGTGCGTGGCTCGGCCTCGTCGACGACAACGATGACGAGCGCTACTACGACGACGACTACACGGAGGGGACCGAGTCCGGGGACGCCTGGGTCACCGATCCCCGGGTGAAGGTGGCGACGGACACGGCAGAGGACAAGGGCCGCCGGATCGGCACGGTGACCCCGGACAGCTTCCGGGACGCCCGCGCCATCGGCGAGCTGTTCCGGGAGGGCGTGCCCGTCATCATGAACCTGACAGCCATGGAATCCTCCGACGCCAAGCGCGTGGTCGACTTCGCGGCCGGGCTCGTCTTCGGTCTTCGCGGCTCCATCGACCGCGTGTCCACCCGGGTGTTCCTGCTGTCCCCGGCCGACACCGAGATCGTCAACGGGGACCCGGCGGTGCACCGCTCCGACGGGTTCTTCAACCAGAGCTGAGGCAGGGCCGTTCACCGGCCCTGCCCCGTCCGGGGCTCACCGGAAGGCGTCGAGCCCGGTGAGCGCCTTGCCCAGCACGAGCTGGTGCATCTCGACGGTGCCCTCGTAGGTGAGCACCGACTCGAGGTTGGTCGCGTGGCGCATCACGGGATACTCCAGGGAGATCCCGTTCGCCCCGAGAATCGTCCGCGCCGTGCGGCAGATCTCGATCGCCTCTCGTACGTTGTTGAGCTTGCCGAAGCTGACCTGCTCGGGACGCAGGCGGCCGGCGTCCATGCGCCGCCCCAGGTGGTGGGCGAGCAGAATCCCCTTGTGCAGTTCGACCGCCATGTCGGCGAGCTTGGCCTGGGTGAGCTGGAAGCCACCGATGGGCCTGCCGAACTGTTCGCGCGTCGTCGCGTAGTCGAGGGCGGCCTCGAAGCTGGAGCGGGCCGCGCCCATGGCGCCCCAGACGATGCCGTAGCGGGCGTGTGACAGACAGCCGAGCGGTCCGCGCAGCCCGGTGGCCTCCGGCAGTACGGCGTCGGCGGGCAGCCGTACCTCGTCCAGGACCAGCTCGCTGGTGACGCTCGCCCGCAGGGACCACTTGTGCTTGATCTCGGGGGCGGAGAACCCGCGGGTGCCGGCCGGCACGAGGAAGCCGCGGATGCCGTCCTCGGTCTGCGCCCAGACGACGGCGACGCCGGCCACGGAGCCGTTGGTGATCCACATCTTGCGGCCGTTGAGGATCCAGTCGGTGCCGTCACGCTTGGCGTGGGTGCGCATCGAGGCGGGGTCGGAGCCGTGGTCGGGCTCGGTGAGCCCGAAGCAGCCGATCACCTCGCCGGCGGCCATGGGGGGCAGCCACCTCTGCTTCTGCTCCTCGCTTCCGAACCGGTGGACGGCGTACATGGCGAGCGAGCCCTGCACGGAGACCAGGGACCGGATGCCGGAGTCGGCGGCCTCGAGCTCCAGGCAGGCGAGCCCGTACTGGACGGCGGTGGCACCCGCGCAGCCGTATCCGGTCAGGGACATGCCGAGGGCGCCGATGGTCCCGAGCTCGCGGGACAGTTCCCGGATGACGGGCAGCTCGCCCTTCTCGTACCACTCGGCGACATGGGGCAGAACGCGGTCGGCGGCCCACTGCCGCATGGTGTCGCGGACGGCCAGGTCCTCCGGGTCCAGCAGGTCGTCGATCCCGAGGGGGTCGGCGGGGTCGAACGGGGGCAACGGGGACGACTGCGAGGACATGAGGACACCCTCCGGCAACGGCAACTGAAACCTAGCACCGCTAGTTGTGCGACTCCGGCCCGACGTTACGACGCGGAGCCGCCCACGTCCAGCGTGCTCCTCTCCCGCGGCACCGCCGCGGGAGAGGAAGGGCGCTCACGCCGAGACGCGCGGCCGCTCGGCCTCCCGCTGCGCGGGCAGTTCGACCGCCGGCTCCTCACAGTGCATCACCCGCGGCAGCCGCAGCGCCATCACCGCCCCCAGCAGCAACAGCCCCGCACTCACCAGCAGCGTCACATGCAGCCCGTGCACGAAGGCGTCCCGGGCCGCCCGCCGCAGGGCGGCCCCGACCGGCCCGCCGAGCTGTTCGGCGACCCCGTACGCCTCCCCCAGCGAGTGCGCCGCCGCTCCGGACGCCTTCGCGGGCACCCCCGGCACATCGGCGAGCCCGGGCGTGTACGCCGCGTTCATCACCGTGCCCAGCAGGGCGATGCCCATCCCCGCGCCCAACTGGTACGACGTCTCCCCGATCGCCGCCGCTCCGCCCGCCTGCGCCGGCGGCGCCTCGCTCAGCATCGACTCGTACGCCCCGAACAGCGTCATCTCCAGGCCGAAGCCGAGCAGCGCGAAGCCGGCGAGGAGCAGCCCCGGGTTGTCCCGGCCGCCCATCGCCGTGAGCACCACCACCGCGGCGGCGGTCACGCAGAACCCGAAGCACACCATTCGTCGCGGCCCGAGCCTGCGCAGCATCCGCGCCCCGGTCAGTCCGGCCGCCATCGCGGCGAACGTCAGCGGCAGCAGCCGCAGCCCCGTGGCGAGCGGCGACAGCCCGAGCACCAGTTGCAGGTACTGAGCCGCGATCAGTTCGAGCCCGACCAGCGCCAGCATGGCCAGCACGATGCAGCCCACCGACGTGCTGAACGCCGGGCGCGCGAACATCCTGAGGTCCACCAGCGGATGCGTCCGCCGCCGCTGCCGCCGTACGAACATCACCAGCAGCGCCGTGCCGACCACCAGCGGCCCCACGGTGAGCGCGCTCAGCGCCGTCTCCCCGCCGCCGAGCCGCTTCACGCCCAGCACCACACCGAACAGTCCGGCCGCCGCCAGCAACGCGCCGACCACGTCCCAGGGCCCGTCCCGGTCGCCGGTCGACTCGGGCAGCAGCAACCGGCCCACCGGCAGGCTGACCAGCATCAGCGGGATGTTGACGAGGAAGACCGACCCCCACCAGAAGTGCTCGAGCAGGAAGCCGCCGAGCAGCGGCCCGACCGCCGCGCCCACCGCGGCGACCGCGCTCCAGATCCCGATCGCCAGCGCCCGCTCGCGCCGGTCCGGGAACACCTGCCGCAGGAGCGACAGCGTGGCCGGCATGATCATCGCGCCGCCGACGCCGAGCAGCGCCCGCGCGGAGATCAGCATCTGGGGGTTGGGGGCGAAGGCCGCCACGGCGGAGGCGATGCCGAAGAGGGCGTAGCCCAGCAGCAGGATCCGTCTGCGGCCCACCCGGTCGCCGAGCGTGCCGAACAGGATCAGCAGCGACGCGCAGACAAGGGGATAGGTGTCGACGATCCAGAGCAGTTCGATGGCGCCGGGCCTGAGGTCCTCGGTGACCGCGGGCACCGCCACGTGCAGCACGGTCGCGTCCACCGCCACCAGCAGCAGGCTGACGCAGAGGACGACCAGGACGACCCAGCGGTTGGCACCGGCCCCGGCCGCCCGACGGCGCAGCCGGTCGCCGGCCGCGGTCGTCCCGGACATGTACGTACCTCCCAGATGAGCCCTCGCGTTCGGCGGCCCGCGGAGTGGGGACTCCCCGCGGCTCGGCCGGAGCGGAGCGGAGCGGTGGCTCCCGACCTGCGCGACGACATGCGAGTGACACGTCAGAGTACGCGCATTCGCCCGGATGACGCGTGGCTCACCTCTCAGAGCACGCGCTCAACCCGTGTGGCGTACGCCACTCCCTTTGCCGTGAGTCCCCTGTCAGTCGCCTGTGAGCGTGCCCCGGTGGCCGTTCCGGTTCCCGGCAGCGCCGATAATCGAGTCCGTGAACGATCTTGCGACGCACGTGGCAGTGGCACGTGCCGGGGCCCTGCGCCGGGCTGCCCCGGCGCTCCTCGGGTATGCCTCCGTGCGCGCTCTGGGCCTGATCACCCTGGCGCTGTGGAGTGCCCAGCGCGGCAAGAGCTGGTACACGCTGCTGACCGCCCGCTGGGACTCGCTCTGGTACGCCGGGGTGGCCGGGCTCGGCTACGGCTACGAGGTACGCCTGCCGAACGGGGACGTGCACTCGAACCTGGCCTTCTTCCCGCTGCTGCCCTGGCTGGAGCGGCTGCTCGCCGCGGTGAGCCCGCTGTCGTACGCCGACGCGGGCTTCGCCGTCAGCCTGTCGGCCTCGCTCGCCGCGGCCTGGGGGATCTTCGCGGTGGCCGACCACGTGTACGGCCCCCGGGTCGGCGTCTGGGCCGCGCTGCTGTGGGCGGTGCTGCCGGTCGGGATCGTGCAGTCGATGGCCTACAGCGAGTCGCTGTTCACGGCGCTCGCCGCCTGGGCGCTGTACGCCGTGCTCACCGGCCGCTGGGTGACGGCGGGCACCCTGGCCCTGCTGGCGGGACTGACCCGGCCGGTGGGTCTCGCGGTGGTCGCGGCGGTGTGGGCCGCGGCCCTCGCCTCGTTCGCGGGAGGCCGGAGCGCGATGGCGGCGGACGGCGCACGGGACGCGCGCCGCGCCCCGGCCGTCCCCGGACACGCCACCGCCCGCCGCCTGCTCGGCATGGCGCTCGCCCCGCTCGGCGCCGCCGGTTACGTCCTGTGGGTCGGCCACCGCACCGGCAAGGGACCCTTCGGGTACCTCGACGTCCAGGCCGGCTGGCGCAACGGCTTCGACGGCGGGTACGCCTTCGCCCGCTTCGTCGCCGACAAGTTCACGTCCTTCCCCTCGGCCCTCGCCGGGATCGGGCTGATCGCCGGGACCGCCGGGGTCATCTGGCTGTACGTCACGGGCGTACGGCAGCGGCAGCCGCTCGCGCTGCTGGTGTACTCGGGTGTCGTGACCGCACTCGCCCTGTGCGCGTCGAGCTACTTCGGCTCCAAGCCGCGTCTGCTGCTGCCCGCCTTCCCGCTGCTGCTGCCGCTCGCGTCGGCCCTCGCCCGGCCGCGCGTGGCCCGGTCGGCGCTGATCGTGGGCGGCGTCGCGGTGGCCTCGGCGCTCTACGGGGCGTTCTGGCTGAACGGCTCCGGTCCCCCGTGACCGGCTCCGACCGGCCGAGGGCGCACGGAATTCCATCCGGGCGTTCGGTTAACGCATTCATAAGCGCCGCATAAGTGTCCAGCGGAATGATCAAAGGAAATGCCGGACGGGTTCGGCCGTGATTGCGGATTCCGTGAATATAAAGCCCCGTTGAGAGCAATCCCACATCACGTCGTCATCACAAAACACGTGCTTCGTCCGGGAACACAGCTCACTCGCTGTAACGTCGATTGGGTGCGTACCGAACGAACCCTCACCCGCCTGGACCGGGTGTTCGCCAGGCTGGACCGTGAGCCGCAACGGCCGGCGCACATCGACACGCCGCGAATGAGCCGCCACCGGTTCGTGCTCTTCTCGGCGACCCTGGCCTTCTACCTGTCGATCGTCTGGGCCGTGGTCACCACCTCGTGGCTGGTCCGGCTCGACTGGCAGGTCATGTTCTTCCGGCCGTACCAGCAGTGGCCGCAGATCCACGCGTTCCTCGACTACTACGTGGTGCTCGGCCAGCGCGGCCCCACGGCCGTGATGGTCTCCGCGTGGCTGGGCTGGCGGTCGTGGCGGCAGCACACGCTGCGCCCGCTGCTGACCCTCGCCACCTCGCTGCTGCTGCTCAACGTCACGGTCGGCGCCGCGAAGATCGGCATGGGGCGTCTGGGACCGCACTACGCGACCGTCATCGGCTCGAACGAGATGGGCCTGGGCGGCGATATATTCCCCAGCGGCCACACCGCCAACGCCGTGGTGACCTGGGGCATCCTGGCCTATCTGGCCTCCACCCCGAGAGCGCGCCGCTGGCTGTCGGCGCTGTCCGCGGTGACGGCGCTCGGCGTCGGCCTGACCACGGTCTACCTGGGTACGCACTGGCTGAGCGACGTGCTCCTCGGCTGGGCCGCGGGGCTGCTGATCCTGCTGGCGCTGCCGTGGTTCGAGCCGCTGATCGCCCGGGCCGAGGTCGCCCTGTTCGACCTGCGCGACCGCTGGCGCGCCCGTCTCGGCCGCCGGACACCGGTGCCCGCACCCGCCGCACCCGCCGCACCCGTCGGCGCCCCCGTCGTGCTCACCCCACGCGCCTCCGTATCGGACGAGACCCCGGCGGCCCGCGAGACGGTGGGCGCCGGACGCACGTCCCGGACACCGCCCCACCTCGCCCCGGGCCGGCACACGAGCCGTTCTGACCGCACTCCGGTCACCCCGGCCGGGAGCCGCAGACCGCCGCACCCCGACCGCGTCCCGCGCGGCACGGCCTCGGCGGCCCGCCCCTGACGGGCAGTTGACGACGGGCCGCCGCGGGGGCCGGGAGCCCCGGCGGCGGTTCAGCCCTTCCAGGCCCGTGCCACGCGGCCGTCCCTGACCTCGAAGTTCAGCCGTCCGAACAAGTACTCCATGGTGATGATCGCGCCCGGCGGCAGTGACCGGACCGTGCTCCAGCCCCGTTCGCGCGCGAGCCGTTCGGCCTGTCCGGCCTCGAGGCCGACGTATGCGTCGGGGTTGTCCTGGGGTTCCGCCGGCGGAGTGGGAATCGGTGCCATACCGCCACGCTAGGTGCCGGCCCGCTGCGGGGAAAGCCCGCCCCGGCACGTGGCCTCACTGGGGTCACTCCACCCCCTCCTGTCACATTACTGTCACAGGCCCGGGCCTCCGGAAGGGTGTCACTCCGTCACACGTATGGGCGGTTCCGCCCCTCTTCCGCGGTCGTGCGAACGCAATTCCCACCGGCCGGAACACCGCCCGGGAAACTCCGGCCGAATGCGCCGTGAGAAGCGTTTCCGAACCTCGCCGGGGCGCGCGCACATTCAGAATCCGCGGCGGTTCCCGGAGCTGACACGGCATGGGAATTCCGGTTCCGCCGCCCGCGTGAGCGCCTGGCCGGACGGCGGCAGGCCCCGCCCGGTCGGCGGACCGGACGGGGCCCGCTATCCGTGGTGTGGGCCGGAGCGGCTCAGAGCTGGAGGCGCTGACCGGGCACGATCAGGTCGGGATCATCGCCGATGACGGACCTGTTGACGGAGTGGAGCCACTGCCAGGTGGTCCCGTGCCGGGCGGCGATACCGCTCAGCGTGTCGCCCGCGCGCACGGTGTACTCGCCGTGGGAGGCACCGCGGTTCGTGTGGCCCGCCTCGCGCGCCGGCGCCGTCGACGGCCGCGGCGGCGTAGCCGCCTCCCGTGCCTTCTGCCGACCGCCCTCCTGGACCGGCTTGTTCGCCGGCTTGTGTGTGCTGTGCGCCGATCCGGTCGTCGCCGTCCTCGCCGTACCCGATCCGGCCGCGGGTGCGCTGCCGTACGCCCCGGCCCGGGCCGAGCAGACCGGCCACGCGCCCCAGCCCTGGGCCTGCTGGACCCTGGTGGCGACGGCGATCTGCTGGGCCCTGGAGGCCCGGTCGGCGGTGGGCGCGTAGGCCGTGCCGCCGTGGGCGCGCCAGGTGCCGGCGGCGAACTGGAGCCCGCCGTAGTAGCCGTTGCCGGTGTTGATGTGCCAGTCGCCGCCGCTCTCGCACCGGGCGATGCGGTCCCACACGCCGCCGTCCGCCGCGTGGGCGTTGCCGGTGGCGGCCAGCAGCCCGAGCGGGGCGAGCAGGGCCGCCCCGGCGAGAGCCGCCGTCGTCCGTCCCCTGCGGGCGTTGTCGCGCGTGGTGTCGTGGCTCTTGTCGGCACATTCGGACATATGGATCCCTCTCGAAGGACTCGGGGTCCCCCAGGCGGGGCGCGCCCGCCGCGCGTGGACGCGGTCGGCGCGCTCGCCCCGTCCGCCGCACGAGGTCGTGCCGAGCCGTGCTCGGCCCGGTGCGGTCGGCGGACGTACCCGAGCGGTGCTCGCTGCACACGGCTGAGGAATGTAAGGAGCGGGCGGAGCCCGGATCAACCAACTGCCCGTTCTGCCAGGCCAGTTCGCCGTTACCGGTGGTATCGTCTCTTTTCGGCCACCCACTTCATTCGCTGATTTCCTGATTTTTCGACCACCGACACCGACGATCTGTGACTCACTTCACCCACCCAACCCCGTTGCAGTTGCGGGGAGTTGACCGTGAGTGCCGGATTCCGCACCGGACGTCACCCTCCGCACGGGATGGTTGGATTCCGTTCGCCGGAGGGCGTGACTCCCGCCACAGATCGCCCGTTGTCTTCTTCATGAGCCGGGTCCCTCCTGGTTCATGGGCCGGGAGCCACCCGGCTCCGCCACGCACCGCATCCCGAGGGAGCCACCCGTGCCGCGCATGCTCGACGTCAGCGACGCCGTACGCGCCGAGATCGGCGACGAAGAAGCCGACCGGCTGCTCGCCGGACAGAACGCCCCGGGCAGTTACGACTGCACGTCCTGCCGCACCCCCGGCGACTCCGAACAGGAGCGGACCAGCACCGTCCTGTTCGTCGGGGACGAGACCGCCGTCCTCGCCTTCGCCCACGCCACCTGCCTGCCCTCCCAGGTCGTCCAGGTCACCGAGGAGCAGCTGCGGGGCGCGGTCCGCTCCATCAACGCGGACACGAACCCCTCCGGCAGGGTGCCGGAGCAGGCCCCGCCCCAGTGGAGCGCGGCTGAGCAGGCCCCGCCCCAGTGGAGCGCGGCTGAGCAGGCCGTGCCCCAGAAGGTGGTGCCGGAGCAGGCCGTGCTCGGGGTGACCAGCGGACTCGTCCTGATCGCAGGGGAGTTGCACCCCGCCCTGGTCGTCGAGCCGACCGCGCCCATCATGCGGCCGGGCTCGCTCGGCACCGGCGACGAGTTCCTGCCGCTGCTCATCGAGCAGGGCTACGTCCCGGTGACCGAACTCGCCGGCGTGCCACCCGTGCTGCACGGCTGGTCGGTGCTGCTCGCCACGGGTCAGCTGCACGCCGTCCTCCAGCCCCAGGGCAACGGCGGGCAGCCGGTGGCCTGGTGGCAGGCACACCAGCCGCTCCAGGTCACCGACGGCTGGCGGGCGGCCGCCAACAAGCACCAGCAGGTGATCATGTTCGCCGCGCCGGTCGGGTCCATCGGCCGTCAGCCGCGGGAGGACCTGCTGCGGGACGCGCTGGACAAGGCCGCGGCGGGCGGAAGGCTGGTCGCGGCGACGCTGCCGCTCGCCGGGACCTGAGCCGCATCTCTTCCGGTTCGGGGTCGTTTGGAGATACGTGCACGCATATGACGTTCCCCGCCGCCAGTCCTACCCGCCGATCCCCTCCGCGCGGGCGCCCCAGGATCCTCACGGCGGCCCATCGGCCACGCCGATCTACGACGCGCTCTACGCCGAGTACGTCAAGTCCTACCGGACCCTGCCCGGCGACCGCAGCGGCGAGGAGGATCTCGGCTTCGTAGCCTTCGGGAACCTGCCGCACGACACGGGTTCCACCGTGTACGGCGCCTACAGCCTGGGGGCCTACAGCACCCGCCATGTCACGGGCCGGCAGCAGTCGCAGTGGCAGCGGGTCGGGACGATCGGGCGGCAGGAGACCGGGATGCACCACGTTCCGGCGGCCCTGCCGCCCGCTCCGCGCCGAGGAATCTGATCCGCTCGACGGCGAAGGGGCGGCCCCTGTTCGGGGCCGCCCCTTCGCCGTCGCCGCTACTTCCTCTTCGCGCCGCGCTTCTCGCGCACCCGCACCGAGATGTGGATCGGCGTCCCGTCGAAGCCGAACTCCTCACGCAGCCGTCGCTCGATGAACCGCCGGTAGCCGGCCTCGATGAACCCGGAGGCGAACAGCACGAACCGCGGCGGCTTGGTGCCGGCCTGGGTGCCGAACAGGATGCGCGGCTGTTTGCCGCCCCGGATCGGGTGCGGGTGGGCGGCGACCAGCTCGCCGAGGAAGGCGTTGAGGCGGCCGGTCGGCACCCGGGTCTCCCAGCCGGCCAGCGCCGTCTCGATCGCCGGGACCAGCTTCTCCACGTGCCGTCCGGTGCGCGCCGAGACGTTGACGCGCGGGGCCCACGCGATCTGCCCGAGGTCGGTCTCGATCTCCCGCTCCAGGTAGTAGCGGCGCTCCTCGTCGAGGGTGTCCCACTTGTTGTAGGCGATGACGAGCGCGCGGCCCGCCTCCACGGCCATGGTGATGATCCGCTGGTCCTGCACCGAGACGGACTCGGAGGCGTCGATCAGGATGACGGCGACCTCCGCCTTCTCGACGGCGGCCGCGGTGCGCAGCGAGGCGTAGTAGTCGGCGCCCTGCTGGAGGTGGACACGCTTGCGGATGCCGGCGGTGTCGACGAACTTCCAGGTCTTGCCGCCCAGTTCGATCAGCTCGTCGACCGGGTCGCGGGTGGTGCCGGCCAGTTCGTTGACGACGACGCGCTCCTCGCCAGCCACCTTGTTCAGCAGCGAGGACTTGCCGACGTTCGGGCGGCCGATCAGGGCCACGCGGCGCGGTCCGCCGATGCCGCCCCCGCCGAACGTCTCGCGCGGCGCGTCGGGGAGCACCTCCAGGACGCGGTCCAGCATGTCGCCGGTACCGCGGCCGTGCAGCGCCGAGACCGGGTGCGGTTCGCCGAGACCGAGCGACCACAGGTACGCGGCGTCCGCCTCGCCGCTCGGGCCGTCGACCTTGTTGGCGCACAGCACCACCGGCTTGCCCGCCTTGCGCAGGAGCCGTACGACGGCCTCGTCGGTGTCGGTGGCGCCGACCTTGGCGTCGACGACGAACACCACCGCGTCGGCGGCCTCGATGGCGTACTCGGCCTGCGCGGCCACGGAGGCGTCGATGCCGAGGACGTCCTGCTCCCAGCCGCCGGTGTCGACGACCTTGAAACGGCGGCCCGCCCACTCGGCCTCGTAGGTGACGCGGTCGCGGGTGACGCCCGGCTTGTCCTCGACGACCGCCTCGCGGCGGCCGATGATGCGGTTCACCAGAGTCGACTTGCCGACATTGGGGCGGCCGACGACGGCGAGGACGGGCAACGGGCCGTGTCCGGCGGCCTCGATGGCGCCCTCGATGTCCGCGATGTCGAAGCCCTCTTCCGCGGCGAGCTCCATGAACTCCGCGTACTCGGCCTCGCCGAGCGCCCCGTGCTCGTACTCGTGCTCGGCCGAGCCGTCGGGCTGGATGTCGTCGTTCATGAAGTCCGTACCTCGTCGTTCATCGTGGTGATCGGTGAACCACCACCGGTTCGCGGTGATCCACTACTCAAGTGTCGCCTAGCGCCCGGTCAGTCGCCTGGCGTTTTCCAGGTGGCCGGTGAGCTGCTTCTGGATGCGCTCGGTCGCCTCGTCGAGGGCCCCGCGCGTGCGCCGCCCGCCGTCGCCGCTGGCTTCGAACGGGTCGCCGAAGACGACGTCGACCCGGTGGCGCAGCGGAGGCAGCCCCTTTATCAACCGTCCGCGCTGCTCGGAACTTCCCAGCACGGCCACCGGGACGATCGGGGCACCGCTGCGGACCGCGAAGTAGGCGAGCCCGGCCCGCAGGGAGGCGAAGTCGCCCTCGCCGCGGGTGCCCTCGGGGAAGATTCCGAGGACGCCGCCCTGCTTCAGTACGCCGAGCGCCCGCGTGATCGCCGAACGGTCGGCTGCGTGCCGGTCCACCTGAAGCTGGCCGATGCCGGTCAGGAAGGAGCCGAGCGGGCCGACGAACGCCTCCTTCTTGATCAGGAAGTGCACCGGCCGGGGTGCCACGCCCATGACCATCGGGCCGTCGACGTTGTGCGCGTGGTTGACCGCGAGGATCAACGGGCCGGTGGCGGGCACCTTCCAGGCACCCAGCACGCGCGGGCGCCACAGTCCGTACATCAGCCCGACGCCGATCCGCCGGCCGACGTCGGCACCGCGCTCCGACGGAGGGCTTGCCGCAGGCTCCGCCGGACGGCTCACTTCGCGGCCCGCTTCTCCTCGACGAGGGTGACCACGCACTCGATGACCTGTGCCAGCGTCAGCTCGGTGGTGTCCACCTCGACCGCGTCGCCGGCCTTGGCCAGCGGGGAGGTCTTGCGGCTGGAGTCGGCCGCGTCCCGCTTGATCAGGGCCTCGCGGGTGGTGTGGACGTCGGCGCCCTTGAGTTCGCCGCTGCGCCGGGCGGCGCGGGCCTCCGGGGAGGCGGTGAGGAAGATCTTCAGGTCGGCGTCGGGCAGCACGGTGGTGCCGATGTCGCGGCCCTCGACGACGATCCCGGTCTCGGTGGACATGGCCAGCGAGCGCTGGAGCTCGGTGATCCGGGTCCGCACCTCCGGTACGGCGCTGACCGCGCTGACCTTGGCGGTGATCTCCTGGGTGCGGATCGGTCCGGCCACGTCCACGCCGTCGACGGTGATCGTCGGGTGGGCGGGGTCGGTGCCGGAGACGATCTCGGGCTTGCCGGCCACCGCGGCGATCGCGGTGGGGTCGTCCATGTCGATCCCGTTGGTCACCATCCACCAGGTGATCGCCCGGTACTGGGCACCGGTGTCCAGGTAGCTCAGGCCGAGCTGCGCGGCCACGGCCTTCGATGTGCTCGACTTGCCCGTGCCGGAGGGGCCGTCGATGGCGACGATCACGGGCTGGGCGGTCCGGGCGGCGCCGTTTTCCACAGCGGGGCACCTTCCTGGTGAAGGGTGGCGGGTGGTGTGCGGGGCGCGAGGGCGCCCCGCACAAGGTTACTGGCTTCCCGGACGCCCTCTTACTGGCGGATGGCCCAGCCCCGTTCCCGCAGGGCGGAGGTGAGGACCGGTGCCGCCTTCGGCTCGACCATGAGCTGCACCAGACCTGCCTGCTGCCCGGTGGCGTGCTCGATGCGCACGTCCTCGATGTTGACCCCGGCCAGCCCCGCGTCCGCGAAGATGCGGGCGAGTTGGCCGGGCTGGTCGTCGATGAGGACCGCGACGACCTCGTACACCCGCGGCGCGGACCCGTGCTTGCCGGGGACCCGGACCTGGCCGGCGTTGCCCCGCCGCAGCACGTCCTCGATGCCTGCGGCGCCCTCGCGGCGCTTGGCCTCGTCGGAGGACTGGAGGGCGCGCAGGGCCTGCACGGCCTCCTCCAGGTCGGTGGAGATGTCGGAGAGCAGATCGACGACCGGTCCCGGGTTGGCGGACAGGATGTCGATCCACATCCGCGGGTCGGAGGCCGCGATCCGGGTCACGTCCCTGATGCCCTGCCCGCACAGCCGTACGGCCGCCTCCTCGGCGTTCTTCAGGCGCGCGGCGACCAGGCTGGAGACCAGGTGGGGCATGTGGGAGACGAGGGCCACGGCACGGTCGTGGGCGTCGGCGTCCATGACGACCGGGACGGCCCGGCAGTGCGAGACGAGCTCCAGGGCGAGGTTGAGGACCTCGGTGTCGGTGTCCCGGGTGGGGGTGAGCACCCAGGGGCGGCCCTCGAAGAGGTCACCGGTCGCCGCCAGCGGACCCGACTTCTCGCGGCCCGACATGGGGTGCGTGCCGATGTAGGCGGACAGGTCCAGGCCCATCGACTCAAGCTCACGGCGCGGGCCGCCCTTGACGCTGGCCACGTCCAGGTAGCCGCGGGCCACGCCCCGGCGCATGGCGTCGGCGAGTACTCCCGCCACGTGCGCCGGCGGCGCGGCGACGATGGCGAGGTCGACCGGGCCGTCCGGGGCCTCGTCCGTGCCGGCGCCGAGCGCCGCCGCCGTGCGGGCCTGCTCCGGGTCGTGGTCGGAGAGGTGCACGACCACCCCGCGCTGGGCGAGGGCCAGGGCGGCGGAGGTGCCGATCAGCCCGGTGCCGATCACGAGTGCGTTTCTCACTGGGCGATGTCCTTGCGCAGGGCGGCCGCCGCGCCGAGGTAGACGTGCGCGATCTCGGCGCGCGGCAGGTCGGACTCGATGTGCGCGAGGACGCGGACGACGCGGGGCATGGCGCCCTCGATGTCCAGTTCCTGGGCGCAGATCAGCGGTACGTCGACGATGCCGAGCTTGCGGGCCGCGGCGGCCGGGAAGTCGCTGTGCAGATCGGCGGTGGCCGTGAACCAGATGCTGATCAGGTCGTCGGCGGTCAGGCCGTTCCGCTCCAGGACGGCGGTGAGCAGGGCCCCGACCTGCTCGTCCATGTGGCCGGCCTCGTCCCGCTGAAGTTGGACGGCCCCCCGGACCGCTCGTACCGCCACGGCGCTGCTCCTTGCTGAGGTGAATCGGGTCTCGGACATCCAGCCTAGTGCCGCGGCAGGCAACGTTCGCCCGTCAAGGAGCGGCGTCCGGTGCGTGCTCTGGGGGTCCCCTGCTCGAAGAGCTCGGGGGAGTGCCGGCCGAAAGTCCTCGTACTGGACGTACTTGGGCTTTCGCCCGGTGCGGCGAGTGGGGGTCTCCCCCCTGCTCGAAGAGCTCGGGGGGAGCGTGCCGGGCGTCGCGACGGGGCGAACGTCGCCTGCCGGGGCACTGGTCAGACCGCGTGGGAGGAGTGGGCGGCGCCCGCCCGCTGAGACGACAGGGGAAACGGGTGGTTTATCGCGCGCTGACACGATTTGCTTCGACTTCACCGCATTCGATGCGAAGATGCTGCTGCTCCGTTCGGAGCTCCTCCCCCTCCCCCGGAACCCCCGGAGTGATGACATGACCCAGGGCTCGACGCGGCGCACGGTTCTCGCCACGAGTGCGGTGGCGCTCGTGGCGGCCGGCTGCGGCACCAACAGCAGCAGCAACTCCGAGGCGTCACCTGCCTCGGAGACCTCCCCCTCGGCGACGTCCCACCCCTCGGCGGCCGCCGGCGCCACGGAGGGGACCACCGCCGGGCCGGTGCTGGCGAGCACGGCCGATATCCCGGAAGGCGGGGGCAAGGTCTTCGCGGAGCAGAAGGTCGTGGTCACCCAGCCGAAGAAGGGTGAGTTCAAGGCCTTCTCGGCGATCTGCTCGCACCAGGGCTGCACGGTGGGCAAGGTCGCCAACGGCATGATCGACTGCCCCTGCCACGGCAGCAGTTTCCGCATCGCCGACGGCTCGGTGGCCCAGGGGCCATCGGTCCGCCCGCTGGACGCCAAGCAGATCAAGGTGGAGGGAAATTCCATCCACCTGCTGTGAGGATCCGCGTACGCTCCCGGGCATGCAGCCCGAGGACCTGGTGCGTGACCACACCATCTACGCCTGTGTCATGGGGTCGCGGGCCTTTGGGCTGGCGACGGACGAGAGCGACACGGACCGCAGGGGCGTGTTCGTCGCGCCCACTCCCCTGTTCTGGAGCTTCGAGAAGCCGCCGACGCATGTGGAGGGGCCCCTCGATGAGCAGTTCAGCTGGGAGCTGGAGCGCTTCTGCGCGCTGGCGCTGCGCGCGAACCCCAGCGTCCTGGAATGCCTGCACTCGCCCCTGGTGGAGCACGTGGACCACACCGGCCGCGAACTGCTGTCCCTGCGCGGCGCGTTCCTCTCCCGGCAGGTGTGCGAGACGTTCACCCGCTACGCGCTGAGTCAGCGCAGGAAGCTCGAGGCCGATGTCCGCACGCACGGCGCCCCGCGCTGGAAGCACGCGATGCACCTGCTGCGCCTGCTGACCAGCGCCCGCGACCTGCTGCGCACGGGCACGCTGACGGTCGATGTCGGCGACCGGCGCGAACCGCTCCTGAAGGTGAGGCGGGGCGAGGTCCCGTGGCCCGAGGTCGAGTCCTGGATGGCCCGCCTGGCCGCCGAGACCGAACGGGCCGCCGACCGCACCCCGCTCCCCGCGGAGCCCGATCACCGACGCGTGGCGGACTTCCTGCGCCGTGTCCGCCACGCGTCGGCCTGCCAGGGAGGCGTCTGAGCCGTCCGCCCGGACGCGGCCGGGGCCACCTGGAGGGGCCTGAAGGGCCTGGAGGGACTAGAGGTCGACCTCGTTCATCAGCATGCCGACCTCGGTGTTCGACAGGCGGCGGAGCCAGCCGGACTTCTGGTCGCCCAGGGTGATGGGGCCGAAGGCGGTGCGGACGAGTTTGTCGACCGGGAAGCCCGCGGCGGCGAGCATGCGGCGCACGATGTGCTTGCGGCCCTCGTGGAGGGTGACCTCCACGAGGTAGTTCTTGCCGGTCTGCTCTACGACCCGGAAGTGGTCCGCGCGCGCGTAGCCGTCCTCCAGCTGGATGCCGTCCTTGAGCTTCTTGCCCAGGTCCCGCGGGATGGGGCCGACGATGTGCGCGAGGTAGGTCTTGCGCACGCCGTACTTCGGGTGGGTCAGCCGGTGCGCCAGCTCGCCGTGGTTGGTGAGCAGGATCACGCCCTCGGTCTCGGTGTCGAGCCGGCCGACGTGGAAGAGGCGCGTCTCGCGGTTGGTGACGTAGTCACCGAGGCACTGGCGGCCCTCCGGGTCCTCCATGGTGGAGACGACACCGGCGGGCTTGTTCAGCGAGAAGAACTGGTACGACTGCGTGGCCACGGTCAGTCCGTCGACCTTGACCTCGTCCTTCTCCGGGTCGACCCGGCGGCCCTGCTCCAGGACGATCTCGCCGTTGACCTCGACCCGGGCCTGCTCGATCAGCTCCTCGCAGGCGCGCCGCGAACCGTATCCCGCGCGGGCGAGCACCTTCTGCAGTCGCTCGCCCTCCTGCTCGGCGCCCGGGAAGGTCTTGGGCAGCTTGACGTCCTTCTTGCCGGCGTACCGCTCGCGGTTGCGCTCCTCGATCCGCGTCTCGTACTCGCGGGAGCGGGCCGGAGCCGTACGGCCGCGCTGCTGGGACTGGTTGGGGCCGCCCTTGGCGCCACCGCGCGCGGATCCGCCGCGCCCGGACTTGGGGCCGTCCTTCGTCGCGCCGGGGCCGACGTCGTAGCGGCGCTCCTCGGGTCGGGGCTTGCGGGGGCGGCCCTGCCCCTGCCGCTCGTCCCTGTTGTTGCCGGCACCGCGGTGGTTGCCGCGCCCGCCGTTCCTGCCGCTGCCGCTGCTTCGCATCAAAGTTCCGTCGTCGTGTTCGTCGTGTGGTCGCCGTCTGCGCCCGGCGCGTCATCGGGAGCGTCCGGGTCGAACGACGGTACGCCCTCCTGGGTCTCGGCCTCGATCGCCTCCGCCTCCGGGAGGAAGGGCGCGAGCTCCGGGAGTTCGTCCAGACCGCGCAGGCCCATCCGCTCCAGGAAGTAGTTCGTCGTCCTGTACAGGATCGCACCTGTTTCGGGTTCCGCGCCCGCCTCCTCGACCAGACCGCGCTGGAGCAGGGTGCGCATGACGCCGTCGCAGTTGACTCCGCGGACGGCCGAGACGCGGCTGCGGCTGACCGGCTGGCGGTAGGCGACCACGGCGAGGGTCTCCAGGGCGGCCTGGGTGAGCCGGGCCTGCTGGCCGTCCAGCACAAAGCCCTCGACGGCGGCCGCGTACTCGGGACGGGTGTAGAAACGCCAGCCGCCGGCGATCAGCCGCAGCTCGAAGCCGCGTCCCTGCACGGTGTACTCGTCGGCCAGTTCGCGCAACGCGTCCGCGATCTGCCGGCGGGACCGTTGAAGGATCTTCGCCAGGTGCTCCTCGGTCGCGGGCTCGTCCACGACCATGAGGACGGCCTCCAGGGCCGGCTTGAGGTCGAGGCCGGCGACGGTGGCCGGGCCCGCGGACGGGTCGGTGGTCTCCTCGCTCACGCCTTCTTCTCCTCCTTGGGCTCCTCGGGCTCCTCCGTCACCTCGGGCGGGCGGTCGAACTCGTCCGTCACCGTGGGCGTCTCGTCCCCGTCCCCGCCGGTCCAGCGCACGATCAGCTCGCCGAGGGCGGTCTCCTGGTCCAGGGCCACGGCCTTCTCGCGGTACAGCTCCAGCAGGGCGAGGAAGCGCGCCACGACGGTGAGCGTGTCGTCGGTGTCCGCCACCAGCTCCCGGAAGCCCGCCTCACCGAGCTCCCGCAGCCGGGCGATCACGATTCCCGCCTGCTCCTGCACGCTGACCAGCGGCGCGTGGATGTGGTCGACGTACACCTGCGGCTTGGGCTTGGGCTGCATCGCCTTGACCGCGAGTTCGGCGAAGCGCGCCGCGCCGATGCTGATGACGACCTCGGGCAGCAGCTCGGCGTGGTGGGGCTCCAGCCCGACGGTACGGGGGTGGCGTCGGCCCTCCTCGTCCAGCCGGTGGCTGAAGATGTCGGCGATCTGCTTGTACGCGCGGTACTGGAGCAGCCGGGCGAACAGCAGGTCGCGTGCTTCGAGCAGTGCCAGGTCGGCCTCGTCCTCCACCTCGGCCGCGGGCAGCAGCCGGGCCGCCTTGAGGTCGAGCAGGGTGGCGGCCACGACCAGGAACTCGGTCGTCTGGTCAAGGTCCCAGTCGGGCCCCATGGCCCGGATGTGCCCCATGAACTCGTCGGTGACCTTGGACAGGGCCACCTCGGTGACATCGAGCTTGTGCTTCGAGATCAACTGGAGCAGCAGATCGAAGGGCCCCTCGAAGTTGGCCAGCCGAACCTTGAACACCCCGTCACCGACAGCCCCGTCCCCGGTCCCACCGGCCCCGTCGTCGGCCCCCGCCGACCGCGGCCCCACATCGACCACAGCCCCGGGCCGCGGCGCGGCCTCCGCCCGGCGCCCCTCATCGGCTTCCGCCGCGAAAGAGGCACGAGCCTCCGCCCCTGCGACCGCCGACTGCGTGGAAGCCGCAGGCCCCGGCACAGTCTCCGCCCGGCGCCTTCCACCGCCCTCTGGTCCGAGGGCAACGCGGGCCTTGGCCCGCGAATCGGATGCGACCGCCGACTGGGAAGGAGCTCCAGGCCCCGGCGCGGCCTCCGCCCGGCGCCCCTCATCGGCTTCCGCGGCTTCCGTTCGGGAACCGCCTGCGGCCTCCGGCCGCGAAGCAGCTCCGGCCACCGGGCCGGCCTCCGGGATGGGCGCGCCGGAGCCGCCGCGGTCCGAACCGGCGCGGGGCATGGTCGAGCCGCCTGGCTCGGCCGTCACGCCCTCGGCGACGCCGATCGCGGGCTCGGCGGCCTCTTCGGCGACCGGGACCGCCGGCCCTCCCCCGGGGAGATCCGCCGGGGGCTCGGCAGCCGCGGCTGCGGGCGTGGGCTCCGGGGACGCGGCCGGTGGTTCGGGACGCTCGTCCGCGGGCGGTGCGGGTGGGTGAGCCGGGGAGGGGGATGCCGTTCCCGGGCCGCGGCCGAGGGCGCGTCTGCGGCCGGTGGGGGTGGGAGCGTCGTTCGAGGTCATGGCCGTCGCAGGCTACCGCTTACCGCCCGCGCGGACGGCTAACGGCCGCGCAGCCGCCGTACCAGGATGCTCGCCTCGCCCCGGGACTCCAGGTCGGCCAGCACCACGGCGACCGCCTCGCGGACGACGCGCCCGCGGTCCACGGCGAGTCCGTGCTCGCCGCGGAGCACCAGACGGGCGTGCTCGAGGTCCATGAGCTCCTCGGCGGAAACGTACACGGTGATCTTCTCGTCGTGCCGTTCCCGTCCGCTGGGCCGGCGCGCCGCGCCCCGGCCCCGCTTGCGCGGCTGCGCGGCGGCAGAACCTTCCTGCGCCGCCGCCGAGCGCCGCGCCGGGCGCTCCGCGGTCGTGGACCGGCTGCGGGACTCGCCCGCGTCCGTCGGTCCCGCCTCGACCGCCACGTGCTCCGCGCCCTCTCCGTCGCCGCCCTGCGCGGGCACCGACTGCGGCGCGTCCTCCGCCGAGGCGGCCGTGTCGCCCTCCGCCGCGGGGGCGGGCACCCGGGCCTCGCCGCCTGCCTGGCGTCGGGGAGTGGACGGCTGGAGCGCCATTCCCCCTGTCGTACGGAACAGTTCGTCGGCCCCCGGCAGACTCACTCGGCGTGACACCGGGCGAGCACCTCCCTGGCGAGCTGGCGGTAGGCGGCGGCACCGACGGAGTTGGAGGCGTACGTGGTGATCGGCTCACCGGCGACCGTGGTCTCCGGGAAGCGGACCGTGCGTCCGATGACCGTGTGGTAAACGTGGTCGTCGAACGCCTCGACGACACGCGCGAGCACCTCACGGCTGTGCACGGTGCGCGAGTCGTACATCGTGGCCAGGATCCCGTCGAGCTCCAGCTCCGGGTTGAGGCGCTCCTGGACCTTCTCGATGGTCTCGGTCAGCAGTGCCACACCGCGCAGCGCGAAGAACTCGCACTCCAGCGGCACGATCACCTTGTGGGCGGCCGTGAGGGCGTTGACGGTGAGCAGGCCGAGCGAGGGCTGGCAGTCGATGACGATGTAGTCGTAGTCGTCCATCAGCGGCTTCAGCGCGCGCTGAAGCGTCGACTCTCGGGCGACCTCGCTCACGAGCTGGACCTCGGCGGCCGACAGGTCGATGTTGCTGGGCAGCAGGTCCATGTTGGGGACCGCCGTCTTCAGCAGGACCTCGTCCGCGGACATGCCCCGCTCCATGAGCAGGTTGTAGACGGTGAGGTCGAGCTCCATGGGGTTGACGCCGAGACCCACCGACAGCGCGCCCTGCGGGTCGAAGTCCACGAGCAGCACCCGGCGGCCGTACTCCGCGAGCGCGGCACCCAGGTTGATGGTCGACGTGGTCTTGCCGACGCCACCCTTCTGGTTGCACATCGCGATGATCTTCGCGGGGCCGTGGTCGGTCAGCGGACCAGGGATCGGGAAGTACGGCAGCGGGCGTCCGGTCGGGCCGATGCGTTCACGGCGCTGGCGGGCCGCGTCGGGCGCGAGCGTGGCCGCGTACTCGGGGTCGGGCTCGTACTCGGCGTCGGGGTCGTAGAAGTGCCCGTCGGGCAGTTCGTCGTAGTCGGCGAAGTGGTTGTGGGGCGCGCCACTTCCGTCGCCGGCCATGGCGTTCACGTGATGGCCATCCATGCTTGGGGGTGCTGGCTGAGTCACTCCTGATGTCCGGTGACTCTGGTGGGCTGCGAAGGTGCGCACAGCGACGGAGCCGACAGCCTCGAGCCGCGTGGGGCCCTGGCCCGGCGCAGGCATTCCTGGTTGACCACCCCCGGGAGAAAATGTCGACTCATTCACAAGTCGTCTTACCTCCTTGGTGACCAGGGAACTTCTAGACAGGTCAGCGTGGCACCATGCCGACGATTGGCGACTCTATGGCGTGTCGGCGGTCCGCAGCAACACAATCCGCCGGACCCGGCCCGATGTGTCGGTAATGGAACATCCCTCTGTCAAGGGCGTACGACCGTCGCACGGCAGGTTTCACCGGTGCGTGAATCGGTCGAATGGTTGCGTTCGAGGCGAGTTGACCGAGTGCGGCGAAGTGACCATACACACATCCGGCCGGACCTTGTGGGACAAGGTCCGGCCGGTCGTGCGAGGTTGACGACACGTGTTGACGTATCGCCTTTCACACCTTGGCGACTTGGCGACCCGCTCAGCCGAGCAGGGACTCCAGCGCGACGTGCTCCAGGCCGTGCGCCTCCGCGACCTCGCGGTAAACGACCTTGCCGTCATGGGTGTTGAGGCCCTTGGCCAGCGCCGGGTCACGGCGCAGCGCCTCCGCCCAGCCGCGGTTGGCGAGTTCGACGATGTACGGCAGCGTGGCGTTGGTCAGCGCGTAGGTGGAGGTGTTGGGCACCGCGCCCGGCATGTTGGCGACGCAGTAGAACACCGACTCGTGGACCTTGAAGGTCGGCTCGGCGTGCGTGGTCGGGTGGGAGTCCTCGAAGCAGCCGCCCTGGTCGATCGCGATGTCGACAAGGACACTTCCGGCCTTCATCCGGGACACCAGCTCGTTGCTGACCAGCTTCGGGGCCTTGGCGCCCGGGACGAGCACGGCGCCGACGACGAGGTCGGCCTCCAGGCAGGCCTTCTCCAGCTCGAAGGCGTTGGAGACGACGGTCTTGATCTTCGTGCCGAAGATCCGGTCCGCCTCCTTGAGCTTGTTGATGTCCTTGTCGAGCAGGGTCACGTGGAAGCCCAGCCCGATGGCGATCTGCGCGGCGTTCCAGCCGGAGACGCCACCGCCGATGACGACCGCCTCACCGGCCGGCACGCCCGGGACGCCGCCCGGCAGCACACCGCGGCCGCCCACGGCGCGCATCAGGTGGTAGGCGCCGACCTGCGGCGCGAGGCGGCCCGCGACCTCGGACATCGGGGCGAGCAGCGGCAGCGCGCGGTTCGGGAGTTCGACGGTCTCGTAGGCGATCGCCGTGGTGCCGGACTGCAGCAGGGCGTCCGTGCACTCCTTGGATGCGGCCAGGTGCAGGTAGGTGAAGAGGATCTGGTCCTTGCGGAGGCGGTGGTACTCCTCGGCGATCGGCTCCTTGACCTTCAGCACCATGTCGGCGCCGGCCCAGACCTCGTCCGCGGTCTCGAGGATCTGGGCGCCGGCGGCCACGTACTCCTCGTCCGGGATCGAGGAGCCGACGCCCGCGTTCCGCTCGACGACGACCTGGTGGCCGTTACGCACGAGTTCGTGCACGCCGGCGGGGGTGATGGCCACCCGGAACTCGTTGTTCTTGACTTCGCGGGGGATGCCGACCTTCACGTCGATCACGGTCCTTGGCTCAGAGAATGTGGGGCAATATCAGACGTACCCCGGCATGCGGGGGCATACCAGGCGACACCGCAGGAGAACGAGCGGCAGAACCAGTCTAATGAAGGCCGTCTGTCTGTCTAGCCTTTCATTGCATCAATCTTCAGTGGGTGCACTACGGATTTCGCAGGCATCGGCGTCTTCTTCCGTCAAGGGTCCCTCCGGGCCGCCGTCCTCGGCCGCAGGGACCTCGTCGCCGAGCAGGCGCCGGGCCGTTCCGCGGTGCAGGGCCGCCGTGGTCGCATCGCCCAGCCGCTCCAGGGTGTCGGCGAGCCGCAGCTGGAGCGCCGCCTGGAGCCGTACGTCCTCGGCGCGGCGGGCCCACTCGACCGCCTCCTGGCAGGTGCGCAGGCAGTCCTCGGGCCGCCCGGCGTACTCCTGGACGCGCGCCAGCTCGCTCAACGCCCGTGCGTGGGCGGCGACATCGCCCGCCTTGCGGTGCACGGCGGCGGCCGCCCGCCAGTTGCGCAGGGCCTCGCCGTAGCGGCCCGTGTAGGTGTGCGCGGTGGCGATGCGGCCGTAGAGGCGGGCGGCGTCCTCGCGCTCCTCGCGCGCGAGCCGCTGCGCCAGGGCCCGGCCGAACCAGTCGGCAGCCCGGTCGTAGTCCCCGAGCTCCTGGTGGGCGCTGCCTACGGATTCCATGGCGCGGCTGATCGCATATGGGTCGTCGGCCTCCCGTCCGGCGTCCAGCGCGGCCCGGTAGCGGGCCAGCGCCCCCGCCGTACGCCCGGTGCGGGCGTCCAGGTCGGCGAGGTTCAGCAGGGCGGCGGCCTTCTCCCGGGGCAGCCCGCGCCGCTCGGCCACGTCCAGGACGAGCCGGTGGATGCCGTAGAGGTCGGCGGCGGCGGCCTGGGTGCCGATGTGCGCCACCATGGCACGCACCAACTGGGACATCAAGCGGCGGGCCAGGGTGTCCAGTTCGCCGTCGGCGACGGCGAGCCGGGCCGCGGCGAGCAGGGCGGGCCTGCGGGCGCGCAGCCACTTCTCGGCGGCCCGCGGAGTGGCGAAGCGCAGCCCGGGAGGCAGGCTCCTCAGCTTCTCCCTGGTCTCGGGGCTGTCGGTCTCGGTGATCGCCCGGCAGGACTGGAGCAGCCGCACGGTCCGCTCCAGCATCCGGGCGCGGGCGAGCCGTAGCTCGGCGGGTCGGTCCTGGCGCTCGGCGAGCTCCGTCAGCAGCGGGTGCAGGCAGCCGGGGACCTCGTAGCACGGCAGCGGCGAGGGGACGGCGCGCAGCACGCCCAGCTCGGCGAAGTCGTCGAGGAAGCCGCGGGCGGCCTCGACCGAGCAGCCGGCGAGCGCGGAGGCGGTCTGCGGGTCGACGTCACCGGCCGGGGCGAGGGAGAGCAGGCGCAGCAGCCGGGCGGCCGGGCCCGGCAGGGTGCCGTGCACGAACCGCAGCACCCGGGCGAGGACGGAGCCCTCGTCGGGGTCGGCGCGCAAGTGCTTGGCGAGGTCGGCGACGGCCGCCTGGGGGTGGGCGGCGAGCCAGCCGCCGGCCAGGGTCAGCGCCGCGGGCTGGCCCTGGCAGACCTCGACCAGGCTCTCGGCGGCGCGCGGGTCGACGGTGATGCGCACCGGGTCGATGCGCTGCGCCAGCAGCTCCACGCCGGACTTGGTGTCCAGGCCGCCCAGGGTGCACGGGCGGACGTCGGCGATCCCGGTGAGCGGGCCCCGGGAGACGGCGACGAGCAGGCAGTCGGCGTTCTCCGGCAGCAGCGCGTCGACCTGGTCCGCGCCGGCCGCGTCGTCGAGCAGGAGCAGCGCCCGGCGCCCGGCGAGCGCGGTGCGCAGGGCCTCGGTCAGGTCGTCCTCGGCGGCGCCGGGCGGGGTCGGCAGATCGAGGGCGGTGAGCAGGTCACGGGCGACGGCCTCGACCGGCACGGGGGTGCCGTCGGGCTCGGAGAGCCCCGCGCGCAGCACACCGCCGGGGTAACGCTGCGCGACCTGCTCCACCAGCTGCTCGGCGAGCGCCGTACGGCCGGAGCCGGGCCTGCCCGCGATCAGCAGTACACGCGCGCGTGGCTCCTTGCGGCCGGCCAGGGTGTCGAGGCCGGCCCGCTCGATGTCGGCGCACAGCTCCTTCAACTCCCATGTGCGGCCCAGGAAGAGGCTCTTCACGGCCGCGGGGGACCGATCCCCGCCGGACAGGTTCACGCCGCCTGCGTCCACCGCCTGATCCGTCACGGGCCACACTCCCGTCCCACCGCACGTGCAAGCCCGCCGGGACTCCGGTCCGGGCGCTTCCAGAGCCTAGTTCACGCTCTGCGACGTACCGTGCGGAGCAGGGCGGACACGTCGCCCGATCGGATCAGGCGATGGTCACACCGCGCGGGTCGGTGGTGCGTTCAGGACGCGAAGGGGCGCGCCGGCCAGGGCGCCTCGGCCGGGCGCAGCGCGTCCAGCCCCTCCCCCTGGCGCGCGGCGACCAGCGACAGGACGCCCACCACCAGGCAGTTGTTGTGCAGTTCGCCCGCGAGCACACCCCGGACCAGTTCGTCCACCGGCATCCGCGCGTGCTCCATGTCGGTCTCCTCGTGCTCCGCCGCGAAGCGCTCGCCGACCGCCTCGGACAGGCCCCGGGCGAGGAAGATCCGCACGGCCTCGTCGCAGCCGCCCGGGGTGGTGTAGACGTCGGTCAGCACCCGCCAGTCCTCGGCCTTGACGTGGGCCTCCTCGTACAGCTCGCGCTGGGCGGCGTGCAGCGGGTTCTCGCCGGGCACGTCGAGCAGGCCCGCCGGGATCTCCCACAGCCGCTGCCGCACCGGGTGGCGGTACTGGCGGATCAGCAGCACCCGGTCCTCCTCGTCGAGGGCGAGGACGGCCACGGAACCCGGATGCACCTGGTAGTCCCGGGTGACCACGGAGCCGTCGGGCATGACCACGTCGTCGGTGCGGATCGAGGTCTTGCCACCGACGAACGGGGTGCTGGTGGCCCGGATCTCCCAGTCCTCCGGGATGTCCTTGATCGTCATGCCCCTGACCTTTCCGACGTGCGCAAACAGAAGCGGGGGTGCGCACCTTCGACGGTACGCACCCCCGCAACCGTACAACCGGGTGTGCTACTTGGAATTCTTCCGCTCGACGGCGGCCTTCACCAGGCCCGCGAACAGCGGGTGCGGACGCGTCGGGCGCGAGCGCAGCTCCGGGTGCGCCTGGGTGGCGACCAGGTAGGGATGGACCTCGCGCGGGTACTCCACGTACTCGACGAGCTTGCCGTCCGGGGAGGTGCCGGAGAAGACGATGCCCGCCTTCTTCTCCAGCTCGGCGCGGTAGGCGTTGTTCACCTCGTAGCGGTGGCGGTGGCGCTCCTCGACGTACTCCTTGCCGTCATAGACCTCGCGCACGATCGAGCCCTCGGCCAGCTTCGCCGGGTACATGCCGAGCCGCATGGTGCCGCCCATGTCGCCCTCGCCGGCGACGATGTCCAGCTGCTCGGCCATGGTGGAGATCACCGGGTGGCCGGTGGCCGGGTCGAACTCGGTGGAGTTGGCGTCCGCGACACCGGCGAGGTTGCGGGCGGCCTCGATCACGATGCACTGCAGGCCCAGGCACAGGCCCAGCAGCGGGATCCCGTTCTCGCGGGCGTAGCGGATGGCGCCGACCTTGCCGAGCACGCCGCGGTCGCCGAAGCCGCCCGGGATGCAGATGCCGTCGACGCCGGCGAGTTGCTGCTCGGCGCCGGCCGCGGTCTTGCAGTCGTCGGAGGTGACCCACTTGATCTTCACCCGGGCCTTGTTGGCGAAGCCGCCCGCGCGCAGCGCCTCGGTCACCGACAGGTAGGCGTCGGGCAGGTCGATGTACTTGCCGACCAGGGCCAGGGTGATCTCGTGGTCGGGATTGTGGACGCGGTCCAGCAGGTCGTCCCAGGTCGTCCAGTCCACGTCGCGGAAGGGCAGGTCCAGCTTGCGCACGACGTAGGCGTCCAGGCCCTCGGCGTGCACGACCTTCGGGATGTCGTAGATCGACCGGGCGTCGGGGCAGGCGACCACGGCCGCCTCGTCGACGTCGCACATCAGGGAGATCTTGCGCTTGATCGCGGTGGGCACCTCGCGGTCGCAGCGCAGCACGATCGCGTCCGGCTGGATACCGATGTTGCGCAGCGCGGCGACCGAGTGCTGGGTCGGCTTGGTCTTCAGCTCCCCGGAGGGACCGATGTAGGGAAGCAGGGAGATGTGCACGACGAAGACGTTGTCCCGGCCGACCTCGTGGCGGACCTGGCGGACGGTCTCCAGGAACGGCAGCGACTCGATGTCGCCGACCGTGCCGCCGACCTCGGTGATGACGACGTCCACCTCGTCGGTGGCCATGCGCCGGATGCGGTGCTTGATCTCGTTGGTGATGTGCGGGATGACCTGCACCGTGTCGCCCAGGTACTCGCCGCGCCGCTCCTTGGCGATGACCGTGGAGTACACCTGGCCGGTGGTGACGTTGGCGGAGCCGTCCAGGTCGCGGTCGAGGAAGCGCTCGTAGTGGCCGATGTCCAGGTCGGTCTCGGCGCCGTCGTTGGTGACGAACACCTCACCGTGCTGGAAGGGGTTCATCGTGCCCGGGTCGACGTTGAGGTACGGGTCGAGCTTCTGCATCACGACGCGCAGGCCCCGGGCCTTCAGCAGCATGCCCAGGCTGGAGGCGGTGAGGCCCTTGCCGAGCGAGGAGGCGACACCCCCGGTGACGAAGATGTGCTTGGTCGTCGTGGCTGTGCTGTTTCGGAAAGCAGCGGGCGGCATGGCCAAGAGGGGGCTCCCGTGGTCGCGGTCTGTCGTGCGGTACGGCTGGCCGGTCCGGGGAACCCGGGTGTCCGGCTGAGGCGCCGTCGCTGCGGTTCGGGGGTTTCGAGCCCACCGGTCCACGGGCTACCAGGGTATCAGCGCCTGACGGGCGTGGCTCCCGGCCACGCTCCGCGCACGCCCCGACACGTGCGCGTACCACTCACAGGTCCCTCACCCATGGCTCACTCGTTCGGCGCACCCGGGTTGCCCGGAGCGGCACGCAGATCATCTACGTGCGTCGTATCCTGCTCGGACACTCGCTGAGGAGCCCGGCCGGCAACACGGCACCACCCCCGTCCGTATGACCCGGAACAACAAGAGCTCGTCAGTTCGTTGAGAAAGGGTTGTCGTTCTGCCCCCGCGGCCGACCGGCGGTTCCCCCACCGCTCGACGACGCATTACAACCACCCCTTGACCGCACTAGCGACAGCCCCTTCGCGGGGTGTGACGTGGCCGTTCGACTGGAGTTGCACGTGGCCGGGCGCATCGAAGACTACGCACTCATCGGAGACATGCAGACCGCTGCCCTGGTCTGCCGGGACGGGACGGTCGACTGGCTGTGCCTGCCCCGCTTCGACTCGCATGCCATCTTCGCCGGCCTGCTGGGTACCGAGGAGCACGGTTTCTGGCGGATCGGCCCGGCGTCCGCGGCCGGAACACAGCCGCCCGCGGCGGCCCGGCGCAGCTACCGCGGCGACTCGCTGATCCTGGAATCCGAGTGGGACACCCCGCGCGGCACGGTCCGCGTGACCGATTTCATGCCCCCGCGCGACGGCGCCCCGCAGGTGATCCGCATCGTGGAGGGCGTCACCGGCCGGGTGCCGATGCGCTCGACGCTGCGCATGCGCTTCTCCTACGGCCGGGTCGTGCCGTGGGTGCACCGGCACGAGGGGCGCACGGTGGCGGTGGCGGGTCCGGACTCCGTGTGGTTCGACACATCGGTGAAGACCTACGGCAAGTCGCTGACCACGTACGCGGACTTCACCGTCGCTCCCGGTGACCGGATCGCGTTCACGATCTCCTGGCAGCCCTCGCACAAGGAGCCGCCGCCGCTGCCGGAGCCGGAGCAGTCGCTGGAGGCGACGGAGGAGTTCTGGCGCGAGTGGGTCGGGCACTGCACGTACCACGGCCCCTACCGCGAGGCCGTGGTCCGCAGCCTGATCACGCTCAAGGCCCTGACCTACGCCCCGACCGGCGGCATCGTGGCGGCCCCCACCACCTCCCTGCCGGAGGACATCGGTGGTGTGCGCAACTGGGACTACCGCTACACGTGGCTGCGCGACGCGGCGATCACCCTGTCCTCGCTGCTGCGCACCGGCTACCGCGAGGAGGCCCGCGCCTGGCGCGAGTGGCTGCTGCGGGCCGTCGCCGGCGATCCGGACAACCTTCAGATCATGTACGGCATCGCTGGCGAGCGCGAGCTCGGCGAGGCGGAGCTGGACTGGCTGCCCGGCTACGAGAACTCCGCGCCCGTCCGGGTGGGCAACGGCGCCGCGCACCAGCTCCAGCTGGACGTCTACGGCGAGGTCACCGAGGCACTGCACCTGGGCCACATGACCGGCCTGGCCCGCAACGACTACGCCTCCCTGCTCCAGCTCAAGCTGATCCAGTACCTGGAGAAGCACTGGCAGGAGCCGGACGAGGGCATCTGGGAGGTGCGCGGGCCGCGCCGCCACTTCGTGCACTCCAAGGTCATGGCGTGGGTCGCCGTCGACCGCACCATCAAGCTCATCGAGTCCGGTGAGGCGGACGGCCCGCTGGAGCGCTGGAAGGTGCTGCGCGACGACATCCACCGCGAGGTGTGCGAGAAGGGTTACGACAAGGAGCGCAACACGTTCACGCAGTCCTACGGCTCGCAGGAGCTGGACGCGTCCTTGCTGCTCATCCCGCAGATGGGCTTCCTGCCGCCGGACGACAAGCGGGTCATCGGCACCATCGAGGCGATCCAGCGCGAGCTGTCCACCGCGGACGGGTTCATCCTGCGCTACCCGACCGACGGCGACCACGCGGGCGTCGACGGCCTGCCCGGCGACGAGGGCGCCTTCCTCGCCTGCTCCTTCTGGATGGCCGACGACCTGGCGATGATCGGCCGCGTGGACGAGGCGCGCAAGCTCTTCGACAAGCTCCTGTCGCTCCGCAACGACCTGGGCCTCCTCGCCGAGGAGTGGGACCCCCGCCGCCAGCGCCAGGTGGGCAACTTCCCCCAGGCCTTCAGCCATGTGCCGCTGATCGACACGGCCCTGCGCCTGACGGCGAGCGGCGCCTACGGAGGCTGACCCGGCGCCGGGCGGGCGAGCGCGCCCGCCCGGTGGTCACCCCAGCTCACGGTGGCCGGACCGCTCCGGCCACCCGACGCTGCCGCCACGTCGCGGGCACGGGTAGCGTCCGCTTCATGGACCGCAGATTCGACACCGAGGGCACCGGCATCACCGTCCGGCGCGCCCTCGAACTGCCCGGCCTCCGCAGCGGCCTCCCCGAGGTACTCGCCGGCGCCGACAAGCTGACCCGCACCGTCCGCTGGGTGCACGCCGGCGAGGTCCCCAACATCGCCTCCCTCCTCAAGGGCGGCGAACTCCTGCTGACCACCGGCTACGGCCTCGGCACCCGCCCCGCGGACCAGCGCGCCTTCGTGCGCACCCTCGCCGACCGCGGCATCGCGGCCCTGGTGGTGGAGCTGGGCCCGCGCTTCACCCGCCTGCCCGCCGCCCTCGTCGAGACCGCACGGGCCGCCGGACTCCCCCTCGTCCAGCTGCACCGCGAGGTGCCGTTCGTGGCGGTCACCGAGGAGATCCACACGGAGATCGTCAACGGCCACTACGCGCTGCTCCAGCAGGCCGAGGAGGTGCACCGCCGCTGCACTCAGGCACTGCTCGGCGGCGGCGGAGTGCCGCAGGTGCTCGGCATCCTGGCCGACTTCGCGGGCAATCCGGTCTTCCTGGAGACCCCGGACGGGCAGTTGCTGTACGCGGCCGGCTCCGGCCCGGAGGGCGCCGATCCGCTTCAGGTGTGGGAAGGACTGCGCGGCCAGCGCAAGGACGCCGCGCCGCCGGCCGGTTCGGTCGTCGTGGACGTGCCCGGCGGCGGCCCCGGCACCGGCTCGGTGCGCGCCCGGCTCGTGCTGCTGCCGGTCCGCTCGCCGCTGGCCCCGGTGCACCGCATGGCCGCCGAGCGGGCGGCGGGCCTCCTGGCCGTGGTGCTGATGCAGGCCCGCCAGGAGGAGGAGCTGGCGGCGCGCGGCCGCGGCGACTTCCTCACCGACCTCGCCGAGGGGCGTATCGCCGCCGAGGACGCACCCGCGCAGGCCCGGGTCCTCGGTTTCAAACCTGGCAACAGCCCGCTGCTGCCCGTGGTGATGCGGCTCGGCGACGCACTCGCGTCCGCCGGGGGCACCGCCCGGCCGAGCGCGGTCGCCAGCGGCGGGGGCTGGGCCGTGCTGGCCCGCGCGGTCGCCGAGGAACTGGCCTCGGTGGGCGTGCCCGTGCTGCTGGGCGTGCGGCCGGTCGAGGGGCGGGTGCCGCTGCTGGTCGGGCTGCGCTCGGAGGCGGAGCGGCCCACCGTCGCGGACCGGGTCGCGGCGGCGCTGCGGGCGGGTGTCGAGCGGGCCGGGATGCGGCGGCCGGGCGGGCAGCCGGAGGTGGTGGTGGTCGGTGTGGCGGGCGGCTGGGCGGCCGCCTCGGCGGGCCTGCGGCACGCGGCCGAGGCGGCGACGGCTGCGCAGGGACTGCCGGACCGGCCCTGGTACGACGCCCGCCGCCTCGACATCGACCTGCTGCTGTGGCGGCTGCGCGACCATCCCGACCTGGCGGCCTTCGTGGACCGTGCGATCGGCCCGCTGCGGGACCACGACCGGCGCTCGAAGCCGCCGCTGCTGCCCACCCTTCAGACGTATCTGGCGCACGCGGGCCGCAAGGCGGAGACCGCCCGCGAGCTGCACCTGAACCGGCAGACGCTCTACAACCGCCTGGCCCGGATCGGGGAGTTGCTGGGCACCGACCTCGACGATCCGCAGACCGTCCTGGCCCTGAGCCTGGCCCTGCGGGCCCGCCGGCACGTGCCCTGAGCGTCAGGTCAGCGGCCGCGGCCGGGTCAACTCGTCGTAGACGCTGAGCACCTGGGCGACCGTGTCGTCCTCGGTGGGCCAGGTGGCGGCCTGCCGGGTGCCCGAGTCCCGCAGCGCCTCGCGGCGTTCGGGGTCGCCGAGCAGCCGTATGACGGCACCGGTGAACGCCTCCACGTCCTGGTCCGGTACCAGTTCGGCCGCGTCGCCCACGAGTTCGGGGATGCCGCCGGTCCGCGCCGCGACGAGCGGCACCCGCGCGTGCAGCGCCTCCTGGGCGAGGACGGAGCGGGCCTCCCAGCTCCTGGGCAGCAGCGCCAGGTCGGCGGCGGCGAGCAGCTCGCCGACGTCGTCGCGCCGCCCGAGCAGCCGGACCGGCAGCTCCTCGTCCTCGATCCGCCGCTGGAGCTCCGTACGCAGTGGCCCCTCTCCCGCGACGACGAGCAACGGCACGGGTTCCAGCAGGCGCCAGGCACGGGCCGCGTCCAGCAGCAGTTCATGGCCGCGACCCGGGTCCAGGGAGGCGACGGTGATGAGCAACGGCCGGTCGGTGGCGCCGAGTTCGGCCCGCACCTTGGAGCGCGGACGGTCCGGGTGCTCGTATCCGGCGGCCGGCCGGGGCACCGCGACGGCGGCGAGCCGGGCGTCCCGCGCGCCGCTGCCGCGGGCCCGGTCGACGAGTTCGGAGGTGGTGCCGAGCACGACGGTGGCGGCCTTGACCACACGGCGCTCCAGCAGCCGCAGCAGGTGCGCGCGAGCCCCTTCGGCGTGCGCGTGGTTGTGCCAGGTGACCACCAGGGGCGTGCTGCGGCCGCTGAGCGCCAGCACCGCGCGGAAGGAGGCGTGCAGCCCGTGCGCGTGCACCAGGTCGGCGTTCGCGCAGACCGTGCGCAGCGCGGCCACGGACACCGGGTCACTGCTGCGCGGCACGTGCACGTGCTGGGCGCCGACTCCGGTGAACGAGTAGGCGCGGTCGGCCTCGGCGGGGGCGCACACCGTCACCCGCACGCCCCGGGCGACCAGCCCCGCGGCCAGCGACCGCACGTGCGCGCTGCTGCCGGCGCTGCCTCCGCCCAGCACCTGCACGGTGCGCAGCGTCGACTGACCGTGCGATACGTGGCTGCTCACGGGGCTCACGCGGCCGGGGCTCCTGGTTCGGCGTCGGGCGGACACGGGGAAACGTACTGAAGGTATCGAGCCGGGGGACAAAGCCGCACGTGCTGTCCCGGCGTACTGCCCCCGGCGTCCAAGGATGCCAGTACGTACGAGTGTTCCGGGTCGGCACGGGGTGCCGGGCGCCTGCGGGGACGGTACGCCGGCTTGACCCCGGATCACTCACAGGAGTGAAACCAACGGGTCGGTACCGCGCTCTGCACGCTCGGCTGCCTCGGCCTTCGCCGGCCCGGCCCACGGCCCGACGGACCGCCCCGCGTGACTCTTCCGTGCCCGGCACTCGCGCCCGGCCGGCGTCGCGGCGCGAAGTCCGGCGGGGCCGGGCCGGGCGGGAGTGGCGGGCTGGGTGCGCGAGGTGGCGGCACGGACGATCATCCCGTCACCCTACGCGCTTCCTAGACGTCCGCCCGGGCCGCGGCGAGCAGTTCCTCGGCGTGTGCCCGGGCCGTCTGCGAGTCCTCCTGGCCGGCCAGCATCCGGGACAGCTCCCGGACGCGGTCCTCGCCCTCGAGCACCTTCACGCCCGACCGGGTCACCGAGCCGTCGTTGGTCTTCTCCACCAGCAGTTGCCGGTCGGCGAAGGCGGCCACCTGGGGCAGGTGGGTGACGACGACGACCTGCGCGCGCTTCGCCAGCCGGGCCAGGCGCCGCCCGATCTCCACGGCCGCCTTGCCGCCGACGCCCGCGTCGACCTCGTCGAACAGATACGTCGGCACCGGATCCGTCCCGGCGAAGACGACCTCGACGGCCAGCATCACGCGCGACAGCTCACCGCCGGAGGCGCCCTTGGCGATCGGCCGGGGCGGCGCCCCGGGATGCGGGGCGAGGAGCAGTTCGACCTCGTCGGCGCCGGTCGGCCCGCAGGCGACCGTACGGCCGCCGACCTCGACGCCCTCGGGGTCCTCGGCCTGCCGGATGTCGAACGACACGCGCGCGTGCGGCATGGCCAGCGAGGCCAGTTCGGCCGTCACGGCGGCGGCGAACCGCTCCGCGGCCTCCGTGCGGGCGTCCGTCAACGCCTGGGCCAGACCGCCCAGTTCGGTGCGCAGCGCGTCCCGCTCCGCGGTCAGCTCCCCGATCCGCTCGTCGTCGCCGTCCAGCTCGGTGAGGCGGGCGGCGCTCCGCTCGGCCCAGGCGAGCACGGCGGCGACGCCCTTCTCGTACTCGCCGTACTTGCGGGTCAGCGCGCCGAGCGCGGCCCGCCGCTCCTCCACCGCCGCCAGCCGCAGCGGATCGGCGTCCAGGTCGTCGGCGTACCCCGCCAGCTCCCCGGCCACGTCGCCGAGCAGGATGCCGATCTCGCCGATGCGGTCGGCGAGCGCGGCCAGGGCCGGATCGTGCGACCGCACGGCCTCCAGGGCCCGCTGGGCGCCCGCGACGAGGGTGGCCGCGTCGATGCCCTCGGGGTCCTCCGGATTGCCCGCGAGAGCGGCGTGCGCGGCCGTCGCGGCGGAGGACAGCGCCTCGGCGTGGCCGAGCCGCTCCGCCTCCTCGGCCAGCTCGGTGTCCTCCCCGGCCCGTGGTTCGACCCCGGCGATCTCGTCGAGGCCGTAGCGCAGCATGTCGGCCTCCCGGGCCCGCTCACGCGCACGCGTGGTGATCTCGTCCAGCTCCGCGGTCACCACGCGGAGCCGGCGGTAGGCCTCGGCGTACTTGGCCAGCGGCACGGCGACGGCGTCGCCCGCGTACCGGTCGAGCGCCTGCCGCTGCCGGGACAGCTTGAGCAGCCCCTGCTGGTCGGTCTGCCCGTGCACGGCCACCAGTTCGTCGGCGAGTTCGGCGAGCAGCCCCACCGGTACGCTCCGCCCGCCCAGGTGCGCCCGGGAGCGGCCCTCGGCGGAGACGGTACGGCTGATCAGCAGCGCCCCGTCGTCGAACTCGGCGCCGGCCTCCTCGGCCCGTACGGCGGCGGAGGCGTCCGCGGGTACGGTGACCCGGCCCTCCACGACCGCCTTCCCTGCGCCGATCCGCACCAGCGCCGGATCCGCGCGTCCGCCCAGCAGCAGTCCCAGACTGGTGACCACCATGGTCTTGCCCGCACCCGTCTCACCGGTGACGGCGGTGAACCCCGGCGACAGCTCGACGACCGCGTCGTCAATCACTCCGAGTGACCGTATCCGCATCTCCTCCAACACGACCACGACCATACGAGGTTTTGGTCGCGTTGTGCGACGCCGCCCCAACACGAAGCCGCCCCATCCCTGGAGCCGCCCCACCCGTGGAGGGGGCAGGCCGTCACCGGTGTCCCTAACCTCTCGGGGCAATACACCTAGTGCGGCGCCCCGCGCCACCCCGAGACCGGCAGCGCGAACTTGGCGACCAGGCGGTCCGTGAACGACGCGTGGTGCAGGCGGGCCAGCCGGACCGGTACCGCCCCGCGGCGTACCTCCACGCGCGCGCCCGGCGGCAGTTCGACCGTGCGCCGCCCGTCGCACCACAGCACACCCGGCGGAACGTGCGGCAGCACCTCGACGGCCAGGACGGAGTCGGGCGACGTCACCAGCGGCTTGGCGAACAGCGCGTGCGCGGAGATCGGCACCATCAGCAGCGCCTCGACCTCCGGCCACACCACGGGCCCGCCGGCGGAGAAGGCGTACGCGGTGGACCCGGTGGGGGTGGCGCAGACGATGCCGTCGCAGCCGAACCCGGTCACCGGGCGCCCGTCGATCTCGAGCACGATCTCCAGCATCCGCTCGGCGGACACCTTCTGCACGGCCGCCTCGTTCAGCGCCCAGTCGGTGTGCACGATGTCCCCGTTGCGATGCACGACCACGTCGACGGTCATGCGCTCCTCGACCTCGTACGCCTTGCTGACCACCCGGTCGACGACCTTGTCGAGGTCGTCCCGCTCGGCCTCGGCGAGGAACCCGACCCGCCCGAGGTTGACCCCGAGCATCGGCACCCCCGAGGCGCGGGCGAACTCCGCGCCGCGCAGCAGCGTGCCGTCACCGCCCAGCACGATGAGCAGCTCGCACCCGTCGAGACACCGCGGGGTGGCCTCCTTGACGAGCTCCACCTCGTCCGGCAGCGGCAGGTCGCGTGCCTCCGCCTCCAGGACGCGTACGCCGATGCCGGACCGCAACAGCCCCTTGACCACGAGCTCGGCACTGCGGATGGCGGCCGGCCGCCCGGTGTGGGCCAGCAGGAAAACGGTTCGAGTCTGTGTCAACGCGGCCCCTCCGCCACTGCGCGGTCAACATCGGCCGGGTCCAGGGCGGGCGCCCCGGCACGCAGCCACAGAAAGTATTCGACGTTCCCGGAGGGCCCGGGCAGCGGACTGGCCGTGACGCCTTCGACCCCCAGCCCCAGTTCCCACGCCTTCCCGGCCACGCTCCGCACGGCCTCCGCCCGCAACTGCGGACTGCGTACGACACCCCCGCTGCCCAGCCGCTCCTTCCCCACCTCGAACTGCGGCTTGACCATCATCACCAGGTCGGCGTCCGGCTTCGCGCACCGCACCAGGGCGGGCAGCACCAGACCGAGCGGGATGAAGGACAGATCCCCCACGACAAGGTCCACAGGCTCCCCATCGATCGCTTCGAGCGTCAACTCGCGTACGTTCGTACGGTCCTTGACGGTGACGCGTTCATCGCTCTGCAGAGACCAGGCGAGTTGTCCGTATCCGACGTCGACGGCGACGACGTGTGCGGCGCCCGCGCGCAGCAGCACGTCGGTGAAGCCTCCGGTGGACGCGCCGGCGTCCAGTGCCCGCCGACCCTCGACGGCCAGCCCCCGCGGCACGAAGGCCTTCAGCGCGCCGGCCAGCTTGTGCCCGCCCCGGGAGACGTAGTCGGGGTCGCTGTCGTCGGCGGCGACGACGATGGCGGCGGCGGTCTCCACCTGTGTGGCGGACTTGGTCGCGACGGTCTTGCCGACGGTGACCCGCCCGGCGGCGATCAGCTGGCCGGCGTGCTCGCGCGAGCGTGCGAGCTTCCGGCGGACCAGCTCCGCGTCGAGACGGCGGCGTGCGACTCCTGCCACGTTCGGTTCAGCTCCTGTGTCGGTACGGCGGTGACTGCGCGGGGGGCGCCGGAGGTCCCGGACGGGCGTCGAGCGCGATGAGCGCGTCGCGCAGCCCCCCGTGTACATCCTCGTACACCTCGAGGTGTCCGTCCGTGGCGAGGTGGTCGGCGTCGCCGAGCCGTTCCAGGGCCGCGTCGACGCGGGCGTCGCCGGTGGGGGTGCGGGGCACTAGCAGCGGGGCGGGGGCGGCGGGGTCGTGCTCGCCGGTCGCGTCGGCCGCCTCGCCGCCGGGCCGTGAAGCCTCCCCCTCGGGATCCACCGCTTCCTCCCGGACCTCCGTCCCGGTCACAGAGTCGCTCATGCCCAGACGCTACCGCGAAGCCCTGGGGTAACGTCGGTGGTGATGGCAACGATCGAGGAGTGCCGCAGCGCACTCGAAAGACTCTCCGACACCATGGCGGAAGCGGAAGGGGGCGTCCGCGAGGCGGCGGCCCTGGACCGCTCGGTGAGCTGCCACATCAAGGATCTCGACGTCACCTTCCTGGGCCGTCTCGTCGACGGCCGGATAGAGGTGCGGGACACCGTTAAGGGCCCGCCGCCCAAGAAGACCGAGATCCGGCTCGCCATGACCGGCGACGACCTGGTCGCGCTGGTCGGCGGGGAGCTGGCGTTCGCCAAGGCCTGGGGGTCGGGGCGGGTGAAGCTCCAGGCGAGCCTGTTCGACCTGATGCGGCTCACGAAGCTTCTGTAGCGGCCGGGCCGGCGGCCGTGGCGTGCGCCGCCACGCGCGCGCGGGCCGCACGCGCCGCGGGCACCACCAGCGGCGTGCCGGTCTCCGGGTCGTCGATGACCTGGCAGCGCAGTCCGAACACCTCCTCCACCAGCTCGGCGGTGACGACGTCGTTCGGCGCGCCCTGGGCGATGACCCGGCCGCCGCGCAGGGCGACGAGGTGGGTGGCGTAGCGGGCGGCGTGGTTGAGGTCGTGCAGCACGGCGACGAGCGTGCGCCCCTGCTCCTCGTGCAGTTCGGCGCACAGGTCGAGGACGTCGATCTGGTGCTGGATGTCCAGGTACGTCGTCGGCTCGTCGAGTAGCAGCAGCGGCGTCTGCTGGGCCAGGGCCATGGCGATCCACACGCGCTGCCGCTGGCCGCCCGACAGCTCGTCGACGTACCGCTCGGCGAGCTGGGCGACCCCGGTCCGCTCCATGGACTCGCGCACGACCCGCTCGTCCTCGGCGGACCACTGGCGCAGGATCCCCTGGTGCGGGTAGCGGCCGCGGCCCACGAGGTCGGCGACGGTGATCCCGTCGGGCGCGATCGAGGACTGCGGCAGCAGGCCGAGCGTCCGGGCGACCTTCTTGGCGGGCATCGACTGGATGGCCTGTCCGTCGAGCAGCACCCGGCCCCGGCTGGGCTTGAGCATCCGCGACAGCGCCCGCAGCAGCGTGGACTTGCCGCACGCGTTGGGGCCGACGATCACCGTGAAGGAGTCGTCGGGTATCTCCACCGACAGCTGCTCGGCGATGACGCGCTGGTCGTAGGCGAGGGTGACGTTGTCGGCGGACAGGCGGTTCACGGTGCTCCTTCGGTTGCTCACTGCGTTGCTGCGGGCGCTCATATCCGCCCGGCCCTTCGCTCGGTGACCAGCAGCCACAGCAGGTAGACCCCGCCGAGCACGCCGGTGACCACACCGACCGGCAGCTTGTCGGCGCCGAAGGCCCGCTGCGCGGCCAGGTCGGCGGTGACCAGCAGGGCGGCGCCCATGCACAGGGAGGGCACCAGGTTGGGGCCCGGGGTGGGGGCACCTCCCGCGCCGTTCAGGCAGCGGGGGAGGGTCAGGCGCCGGGCGAGCTGCGGCGCGGTCAGAGCCACGAAGCTCACGGGGCCGGCGGCCGCGGTGGCGGCGGCGACCAGCAGGACGGCACAGCCCATCAGCAGCAGCCGTACGCGTTCGACACGCACCCCGAGGGCGTAGGAGACGTCGTCGCCCATCTCCAGCATCCGCAGGGCGCGCGCGTTGGCGAGGACAACCGGGAGGACCGCGGCGCACAGGGCGGCCAGCGGCCCGACCTGCGTCCAGTCGCGCCCGTTCAGCGAACCGGTCATCCATACCACCGCGCGGGCCGCGTCCACGAAGTCGGCCTTGGTGATCAGGTAGCCGTTGACGGCGGTGACCACCGCGGAGACGCCGATGCCGACCAGGACCAGCCGGTACCCGTGCACGCCCTGCTTCCAGGCCAGCAGGTAGATGGCCGCGCCGGTGACCAGGCCGCCCACGAGCGCGCCCAGGGTGACCGCGGTGGCGCCGCCCGAGAACAGGACGATGACGGTGAGCGCGCCGGCGGCCGCGCCCTGGGAGAGGCCGAGCACGTCCGGGCTGCCCAGCGGATTGCGGGAGACGGACTGGAACAGCGCGCCGCCGACGCCGAGACAGGCGCCGACCAGGAGCCCGACGAGGACGCGCGGCAGCCGCAGTTCGCGGACGACGAACTCCTGTCCCTGACCGCCCTGGCCGACGAGCGTCCGCAGCACGTCGGAGGCCGGGATCGGGAAGTCTCCGGTGCCGATCAGCACGACGCTCGCCGTGAGCGCGGCCAGCACCAGCAGGGCGACGACCGCGCACGTGCGGCCGTCCAGGCGCAGGGACAGCCCGCCCGGGGTGCGCAGGGCCCGTACGGGGCGGGCGGTGCGGGTGGTCTTCACAGCTGGGCCGTCCTTCGCCGCCGTACGAGCAGGATGAATACCGGGCCGCCGATGAGCGCGGTGACGACGCCGACCTGGAGCTCGGCGGGCCGGGCGACGATCCGTCCTACGACGTCGGCGCCGAGCAGCAGCACGGGGGACAGGACCGTGGCGTAGGGCAGGACCCAGCGCAGGTCGGGCCCGGTGAAGGAACGCACGACGTGCGGGACCATCAGCCCGACGAAGACGATCGGCCCGCAGGCGGCGGTCGCGGCCCCGCACAGCACGGTCGCGGCGAGCATGGCGAGCGCCCGGGTGCGGTTCAGGTCGGTGCCCAGGGCGCGGGCGGTGTCGTCGCCCATGGCCATGGCGTTGAGCGGCCGGGCCAGCAGCAGGGCGACGACCGTGCCGGCCGCGAAGAACGGGAGCACCTGGGTGACGGTCGCCGCCGTGGCGGAGGCGAGCGAACCCACGGTCCAGAACCGCATCCTGCCCAGCGCAGCCCCGTCCATGATCATCACGGCCTGGACGTAACCGTACAGCGCGGCCCCGATCGCGGTGCCGGCGAGCGCGAGGCGTACGGGCGTGGCGCCCCGGCTGCCGCCGAGGAACCACACCAGGGCGCCCACGGCCGCGGCGCCGAGGAAGGCGAACCAGACGTAGCCGCTCATGCTGGTCACGCCCAGGAAGGTGATGGCGGTGACGACTGCGGCGGACGCGCCCGCGTTGAGGCCGAGGATGCCCGGATCGGCCAGCGGGTTGCGGGTCAGCGCCTGGAGCACGGCCCCGGCCAGCCCGAGCGCCGATCCGGCGAGCAGGCCGAGGACGGTACGGGACAGCCGCTCGCCGACCACGACGTCGCCGTACGTCCCCGAGTCCTGGAACAGGCCGTGCCAGACCTGGGCCAGGGACAGCTCCTTCGCTCCGATCGCGATGCTCGCCAGGGCGACGAGCAGCAGGAGCACGACGGAGACGAGGAGCCCAACGGCTCGCAGGCCTCGGCGGGTTGGGGGCGCGGCGGCGGCCGCCGCGCGCTCTTCGGGGGGACTGTCGACCAACACGAGGTTAGGTTAGCCTACCCTCTCCAGCGGTTCGACGGTTCCCGATGTTCCACCGGATTCACAGCCCCAGCCGGGCCAGCGCCTTCCCCCCGTCCAGCGCGCACGCGTTCTCGCCGCCCGCCGTCCACGCGGCCGCGCACAGCGCGCGGAGCCCGTCCAGTGCCTCCCCGTCGCCGTGCAGCTCAAGGCTGGTGTTCGCCGTCGCCGTCCACCCACCGCACCGGAAACCGTCACCCTCACGAGTGATTCCCGGCTGCCCGGTGAGCAGCCCGCGCAGATCCGCGTCGACATACGTCGGCCGGTGCTGAGGGGGCGCGGCGAGCAGCCGCGCGCCGTCGGTCACCCCGGTCAGGACGAGCAGCGAGTCGACCCCGCCGTTGAACGCGCCCTCGATGTCGGTGTCCAGCCGGTCCCCGACCACCAGCGGCCGCTCGGCGCCGGTGCGCAGGATCGTCTCGCGGTGCATGGGCGGCAGCGGCTTGCCCGCCACCTGCGGCTCCGCGCCCGTGGCGATCCGGACGACCTCGACCGCCGCGCCGTTGCCCGGCGCGATCCCGCGTGCGCTCGGAATCGTCAGATCGGTGTTGGAGGCGAACCAGGGCACCCCGCGCGCGATGGCGTAGCACGCCTCCGCGAAACGCCCCCACGGCAGTCCCGGACCGCCGTAGCCCTGCACCACCGCCGCCGGGTCGTCGTCGGCCGACTCCACTGGTTCCAGCCCGCGCTCGCGCAGCGCCGTGCGCAGCCCCTCACCGCCGATCACCAGCACGCGCGCCCCCTGCGGCACCTGGTCCGCGATCAGCCGCGCCACCGCCTGCGCGGAGGTGACCACATCGGCCGCCTCCGCCCGTATGCCCAGCTCGGTGAGGTGCGCGGCCACGGCGGCGGGGGTGCGCAGGGCGTTGTTGGTGACGTACGCCAGATGCATCCCGCCCGCGCGGGCGGTGCCCAGCGAGTCGACCGCGTGCGCGATCGCGTGGCCGCCCGCGTAGACCACCCCGTCCAGGTCGAGCAGGGCCGTGTCGTACGCCTCGCTCAGGGCCTGTGCACTGCCCTCGGGCCTCGTCCTGACGCCCTGCCTCATTCCGCATCTCTCCTCATGACACCCGTTTTCCCCGATCATCCCCCACCCCACTGACACACGTACGATGCCGGGATGAACACAGCAGGTCCCCCACCGGCGACAACGCGCCCGGGCCTCGAACTCACCCCGTTCCGCGGCCTGCGCTACGACCCCGACCGGGTCGGCAGCCTGGCCGCTGTGACGTCTCCGCCGTACGACGTCGTCGTTCGGCCCGACGGCCTGCACCACCTCCAGTCGGCCGATCCGTACAACATCGTCCGGCTGATTCTGCCGCAGGCCGGCACGCCCAGTGCCCGCAACAAGCAGGCGGCGGAAACCCTGCGCCGCTGGCTCTCCGAGGGCGTCCTGGCCGCCGACCCGGAACCGGCCCTGTACGTCTACGAGCAGCGCGACGGCGACGGCATGCTGCAACGTGGACTGATCGGCGCGCTGCGCGTGTCGGAGCCGGCGGAGGGCGTGGTGCTGCCGCACGAGGACGTCATGCCGCACGTGGTCGCCGACCGCGCCGCCCTGATGCGCGCGACCAGCGCCAATCTCGAACCGCTGCTGCTCACCTACCGCGGCGACGGCTCGACCGCCGCCACCACCATGATCATCGAACGCGTCGCCGAACGGCCGCCGCTGCTGTCGACGACCACCGAGGACGGCTTCAGCCACCGCCTGTGGGCGATCACCGACCCGGCCGACCTCGCGCGCGTCCAGGAGGACCTGGCCCGGCACCAAGCCCTGATCGCCGACGGGCATCACCGCTGGGCGACCTACCGCCGGCTGCGCGCCGAACACCCCTCCCCCAGCGCCTGGGACTACGGTCTGGTCCTCCTCGTCGACACGGCCCGCTACCCGCTCCGGGTACGCGCCATCCACCGCCTGCTGCACGGCCTGCCGGTCGCCGACGCGTTGTCCGCCCTGGACGGCCTGTTCCGCGTACGGCGTCTGGACATGCCCCTGGCGGACGCGCTGGAGGCGCTCGCGGACGCGGCCTGCGAGGGCAACGCCTTCCTGTTCGCCGGCGACGGCGCCTTCCATCTCGTGGACCGCCCGGACCCTGCCCTGCTGGCCCGCACGATCCCGGCGGAGCACCCCGCCGCCTGGCGCACCCTCGACGCGACCGTCCTGCACGCCACGCTCCTCGAGCACGTCTGGCACGTCCCCGAGGACTCCCCGGCCCACATCGCCTACATCCACGACACGGTCGCCACCGTGGAGAAGGCCGAACGCGACGGCGGTACGGCCGTCCTGATGCACCCGGTCCGCGAGGAGGTCGTCCGCGACCTGGCCCGCCAGGGTGTCACGATGCCCCGCAAGTCGACGTCGTTCGGCCCCAAGCCGGCGTCGGGACTGGTACTGAGGGCCCTGGACCTCTGAAACGGCGAAGGGCGGGCCCCGGATGTCGGGGCCCGCCCTCTGCCAGTGACGGCTGGCGGTGTCCGTCAGTCCTGGCCGGCCGCTTCGGCGTTGCCGCTCCCGCCCGTCTGGCCGCTCTCGCCGTTGTCGTCGCTCTCGTCGAGGGCGTCGGTGAACTCCACGCCGTCCAGTTCGGCCAGCCGGTCGGAAGCGTCGGTGCTGCCGTCCCGGTCGGCCTCGACGGCCTTGGCGAACCACTCCCGTGCCTCGGACTCCCGGCCGACGGCGAGCAGCGCGTCGGCGTAGGCGTACCGCAGCCGCGCGGTCCACGCCTGGACCGAGCCGGCGGCCAGTTCGGGGCTCTGCAGCGTCACGATGGCCGCATCCAGCTGACCCATGTCGCGCCGGGCGCCGGCCGCGACGAGCCGCATCTCCACCTGCCCGGCCTTGTCGAGCTTGTGCACCTCTGGCGCCCCGGCCATGTCCAGCGCCTTCTCGGGCCGTCCGAGACCGCGCTCGCAGTCGGCCATGACGGGCCACAGGTCCACGTTCCCGGTCATCCGTCGGGCGGCCCGGAACTCGGCGAGCGCCTCGCCGTACTTCTGATTCGCGTACGCGGCGAACCCGGCCGCCTCCCGTACGGCGGCGACACGGGACGCCAGCCGCAGCGCCACCCTGGAGTAGCCGTAGGCGGCCTCGGGGTCCTCGTCGATGAGCCGAGCGACCATCACCAGGTTCTTGGCGACGTCCTCGGCAAGCGTCTTGGGCAGGCTCTGCAGTTCCTGCCGTACGTCCTTGTCGATCTCCTCGCCGGTGACATCCTCCGGGATCGGCAGCCGCTTGATCGGCTCACGGTCCCGGTCCCGGTCGTCGCGGAAACGTTCGCCGCCGCGCCGGTCGTCACGGCCTCGGAAACCACCCGGGCGTCCGCCCCGGTCGTCGCGACGCGGGCCGCGCCCACCACGGTCGTCACGGCCACGGAAGCCGCCGCGGTCGTCGCGGCGGTCGCCCCGCTCGAAGTCACGGCGGTCATCGCGACGGTCGTCCCTCCGGTGGTCCCGGCGGTCGTCGCGGCGGTAGGTGGGGCGGTCGCCCTCGCGGCGGAAGCCGCGGTCGAAGTCGCGGCGGTCATCACGGCGGTCGTCACGGCGGTCGTCACGGCGGTCGTCACGGCGGTCGTCCCGGCGGTCGTCCCGGCGGTCGTCGCGACGGTAGGCGGGGCGGTCGCCCTCGCGGCGGAAGTCGCGGCGGTCATCACGGCGGTCGTCCCGGCGGTCGTCGCGACGGTAAGCGGGGCGGTCGCCCTCGCGGCGGAAGCCGCGGTCACGGTCGTCACGACGGCCGTAGCTCCCACGGTCACCTTCTCGCCGGTCGTCGCGGCGGAAGCCGCCACGATCCCCGCGCTCGCCCCGATCGGACCGCTCGCCCCGCTCGGGCCTGTCGTCACGACGGAAACCACCACGGTCGTCACGCCGTCCGTAACCACGGTCGTCGTCACGACGGCCGTAGCCACCGCGGTCGTCGCGGCGCTCGCCGCGCTCGAAGTCGCGGCGGTCGTCGCGGCGCTCGCCCCGATCGTCACGGCGCTCGCCGCGCTCGAAGTCGCGGCGGTCGTCCCGGCGGTCGTCGCGACGGTAGGCGGGGCGGTCGCCCTCGCGGCGGAAGCCGCGGTCACGGTCGTCACGACGGCCGTAGCTCCCACGGTCACCTTCTCGCCGGTCGTCGCGGCGGAAGCCGCCACGATCCCCGCGCTCGCCCCGATCGGACCGCTCGCCCCGCTCGGGCCTGTCGTCACGACGGAAACCACCACGGTCGTCACGCCGTCCGTAACCACGGTCGTCGTCACGCCGTCCGTAGCCACCGCGGTCGTCACCACGGCGCGGTCCTCCACGGTACCCGCCACGGTCACCGCGGTCACCACCGTCCCGGCGGCGCTGATCGCGCTCCGGGCGCTCGTCGGGAGAGTTGGCGGACATCGGTGACTCCTGTCTTCTGTACGGGAAAAGCGAAAGGACCCCTGGTCCCAGCTGAACGCTGGTGACCAGGGGTCCTCCAAAGATTGTTCGGCGGCGTCCTACTCTCCCACAGGGTCCCCCCTGCAGTACCATCGGCGCTGTAAGGCTTAGCTTCCGGGTTCGGAATGTAACCGGGCGT